>CALIZB010000023.1 GCA_938028625.1 uncultured Bacteroidia bacterium
CTCAATGACCAAGAACTGCGTGAGGCATGCGGAGGGCAAGCCGTTAGGCTTGGTGCGCATGCACCGAAGCGTAGCGTAGCCCGCAGCACGCCGACCTTGACCTGCATGAGCGATAGCGAAACGCAGGCAAGGACACGCCCAAAAATTAAAATAAATTTTGAATATCCTTTATAGCTGTTTTTTGATGTGCAATCAGTCCTTCGCCGTAATCTGCATAAATTTTATGTCCCATTTCCTGTGCGCGAGCAGTTACAAACTGTAAAAAATGCGGAGAGGAAATGTAGGTTTCTGGTTCATTAGAATTTGGATTGTAAAACTGCGACTGATAGGCTAAAATAGCTTGCTTTTTTATTTCCCATACGTCAGAAATATCCACTACTACGTCGGGTTCAAGGTATTTATCCTGAATGTAAGAATATACTTTCTCAGGTCTGTGGGCTTTTTGAGTATTTCCATTGACAACCGTTTCTATACGGCGAAGTCCACTTAAAAAAGCGGCTTCTTTGACTAATTGACAGGCTTTGCCATGGTCAGGGTGTCTGTCCTCAGGGGCATTGATGAGTATAACCGTTGGAGTATACATGCGAAGTATCTCAATAATCGTTTTGATATGGTATTCATCTGCATAAAAAAAACCATCTTTTAACTTTGCATTAGTGCGTATATCAAGGTTAAGAATTTGTTTGGCTTTTTCGGCTTCTTGCTTGCGAATTTCAGACGTTCCGCGTGTTCCTAACTCTCCTTGTGTTAAATCACAAATTCCTGTGGTAAAACCTTGTTGTTTGGCCTTGTATAAAATTCCTGAACAAGCTAATTCTGCATCATCAGGATGCGCAGCAAATGCTAATATGTCTATGTGCATATTACAAAAGTACAAAAATGAAGTTAAGTAAAAATATAACCTAACGCTCTAAATGCCCTGTTCTGCCAAAAAGTTTATCTAATTCTTCTACGGTGAGCATAATCATGGTAGGTCTACCATGCGGACAAGCATATGGCTGTGTACAAGTAAATAACTGTTGTACAAGATTTTTCATTTGAGTTAGATTAAGTACTTCACCAGTTTTGATAGCCGCTCTGCAAGCTAATGATTTGGCTAAATTATCTCTTTTTTCTAACTGTAATTGGCTTTCATACATTCTGAATTGTTCAATTAACTCTTGTATAGCTGTATGTTCTTTACCTGTGGGCAAATCCGCAGGGACACCTTTGAGCGTAGCATTTTGCTGAGTAATTTCAAGGTCAAAGCCAAGATTTTTTATATCAGGAAGCATTTCTTGTAACCAAGCTATGTCTAAAGGTGTGATTTTAAGTTCAATAGGAAATAAAAGTGTTTGTATTTTACCTTGATTTTGGTTAAGATTATTGTAAAAAACTTCATACAAAATGCGTTCATGTGCGGCATGCTGGTCAATGAGCATAACGCCTTGTGCAGTTTGAGTAAAAATATATTTTTTGTGTAATTGCCAATAATGTTGCTGATTTTCTGATTGCTGATGTTGTTCTACTTGTGATACAAACTGTTGTGTAGTAGAGGTATGGTTAAAATGTTCTGTTTTTTCTAATTCGTTTTTTTGTTGTTCAAGGTTATGTTGAAATAATTGCTCAAAATGTTTGATATTTTGTTTTTCTGTGGGATTAGTGTAAGGTTTATAGGTATGGTCTTTGGGTTGATAATCAAATGTGGATTTTTGTTGTGAAAATGAGATATTGGAGTGAGTTTTAACCTCATTTTCTGTTTCCTGTTGGGTATTATTTTCTTTTTGGGTAAAAGTCATTTCAGGTTGTATATTATGCGTATTTAAGGCAGATTTAACTGCGGAACGCATTATAGCATATACCATTTTTTCGTCATCAAATTTAACTTCGGTTTTGGTAGGGTGGATATTGACATCTATATGTCTTGGGTCTATGCTAATAAATAAACAATAAAAGGGAAAACTGCCTTTGGGCAACATTTCTTCATACGCACTCATTACGGCATGATTGAGATAAACATCTTTGATAAAGCGCTTGTTAAGGAAGAAAAATTGTTCGCCGCGCGTTTTTTTATTGAAGTCAGGTTTGCTGATATACCCTTTTATTTTGACCTCTCCGCTCTCTTCCTGTACAGGGATAAGATTAGAACTATAATTCTTACCTAATAGGTTAACAATTCTTTGTCCTAAATTACTACTACTAACATTGAATACTTCCTGCTGATTATGGTACAAACTAAATGCAATATCAGAGTGAGCAAGCGCCTGCCGATAACACTCTTCAAGAATATGTCTAAATTCTACATTATCTGATTTTAAGAAATTCCTACGTGCAGGGATATTATAGAACAAATTTTTGACAGATACACTTGTGCCATTTGCTGTGGAAACAGGTTCATTTTGTATGATTTTAGAACCATGTACTATTACTAAACTACCTGTTTCATCTTCCATGCGTTTAGTTTTGAGTTCTACTTGTGCTACGGCGGCAATAGATGCCAATGCCTCTCCTCTAAAGCCCATAGTATAAAGTTTGAAAAGGTCTTCTATGGTGCGGATTTTTGAAGTAGCATGGCGTTCAAAGCAGAGTGTAGCGTCAATGGCACTCATACCGCAACCATTATCTATAATTTGAATAAGTGTTCTGCCTGCATCTATAATAATTACTTTAATTTGCGTTGCTCCTGCGTCTATACTGTTTTCCAACAATTCTTTGACCACAGATGCGGGTCTTTGCACCACTTCGCCTGCGGCAATCTGATTGATAAGGTTATCAGGAAGTAATTTAATGATGCTGTTCATTCGTAATATACTTTTACGTTATCGTTATTTAGTCTTTTTTTAAGCCAATTGTGTATTTTAGTTTTATCTCCGTTATTTAGAATAGTTTTAGTAGATAGTACCATTAAAGGCATATTAAGTGGTGTTTTTTCTGTGTTTTTGTACATATAAGCATCTGTATATAGACACCCTGTAACCTGTGGAAAGATTACTTTAATTTCATCAAGAAGTTGAGCACCGAGTTTAGATTTTTGGGATAAACTATCTATTTCTGCGTTCTTTTTTTCCAATAATAAATTAAGTGATGCAATTTGTTCTTTAAGTTTAAGCATATCTAAATTTTTCTCTTCTACTTGGCTAAACGTAAGCCCTTGTTCAATTAAGATAGAGGTTTTTTCTAAACCAAAATCACTTGCACGCTTAGTAATTTGTGCTTTTTCTTTATCTGTAAGTGTGTTTCCACCATAAACTAATACAATTTTATTAGATTTTGCATCTATTTCGTTTTTTAAGAGAAATCTACCTTCAAAGCTGGCAATACTGGATATATATTTGTTTGCTTTTTGAGTAAATTCTTCCTGTTGAATAAGTTTATAGCCAAAATACACACTGGGTAAAAGTACAATTATGATAACTGCAGTAATAGCTCTGTTAATAGCTTTCTTTTTAGTTTCGTCTATTACCGTTCTGATAGGAAATTTTAACAACTGGGCAACAAGTACAGAAGCTATAGCAATAAAAATTGTGTTAATAGTAAATAGGTAAAAAGCGCCGTAGAAGAAATTAGGTTGTCGGGTAGCTATTCCGTATCCTGCGGTACAAAGTGGGGGCATAAGCGCTGTAGCAATAGCCACACCAGGTAAAACATTCCCTTTTTGCTTACTGCTAATAGCTACAATCCCTGCTAATCCCCCAAATAATGCAATCAAAACGTCATATATCGTAGGACTAGTACGAGCTAATAATTCAGAATAAGCCGAAGAAACAGGTGATAAAGAAAAATATACCGTAGACGCTATAAGACTAGCTGATATAGCAAATAAAAAGTTTTTCAAAGCTCTTTTGAATAAATCAAAATCATATGTAGCAATACTATATCCCATACCGTTGATAGGTCCCATAAGCGGAGATATAAGCATTGCACCAATAATTACTGCAGTAGAGTTCATATTTAGCCCCACAGACGCTATTACTATCGCAAAAATCAATATCCATAAGTTTGTTCCTTTGAATACAACTCCTTTTTTTATCTCTTCATATACAGCATCTTGTTCTTCTAATTCTGCTTCTAAATTAAAAAAATGTAAAATTTTTTTGATGTTTTCTTTGTAACTCATACTCTCGTGGAGTGTTTATTAGGACAAATATAAGTATATTTTTACTTACGCAAATAAATGTTCGTAAGACTTCAAAAACCAACTCTAAATAAATTTTGATTTTTTGTTGAAAATAAAACTAATATTTTTTACTTTTGTGCCTTATATGAAACATACGTCCAGAATAATTAGTGTGATATTTTTCTATTTTGTTCTCTTCTGCACAATGGCTAGTGCTCAAAATAAATATAAATATACACCACCATCATGGTATAAAAGATTTGTAGGAACTGCTGGAAATGAAAAATGTATCATTCATGTACAAAAAAGTTGTAAGGGGGCGGTTGTTATAATTAGTACTCTTACAAATGAAGTAATGCTTCTAGATGATATTCTTTTCATTAACTCTAAAATAGAAGCAAAAAATCTAGAAAATAAAAGTTCAATACGCGCAGAAATAAACGATACTCGTTTAACAGGAATACTAACTCTCAATGGCACACAAATAAAATTAGATGCACAAGAAGATTATACTAATGCTTCAAGGTTAAAACTATATGAATACAGTTATGTAGAAGAGGGGAATTTTCCTACTTTTGGAGATGAGAATGCAAAATACTCATATCATTATAGTTTAAGTATTGTTCCTGAAAGTCAAGTAGATGCATTTGAAAAGAAACTGTCCCCTGAATCTGCTAAATATTATTTAATGGGCCTAAAAGGTGAGAATATAGAACTACCTCCTTTACACTATGACAATATAAATTATCAACGTGTAACATACAATCAAGATGGAATACTAACTATACAAAGCAATTACTATATTTATGAAGGTGGTGCACATGGTATGCATGGACAGAGTTACACTCACTATGACCTTGAAAAAAATAAAACTATCGTGTTAGAAGATATTCTACTAGATGGATATCAAAGAAAACTTCCTCATTTGCTACTAAAAAAAGCACAACAAGAAGGTGTACCTTTGCTCTTCCCTGACGAAGAAAAAGGTATAGAAGTTTCAAAAAACTTTTTATTTAAAGCTAACAAAATAATTTTTATTTATCAGCCTTATGAAATAGCACCCTATGCCGCAGGTGTGGTAGAAATTGGTATACCCTATAATGAAATAAAAACATTGCTCAAACCGAATAGCCCACTGAAAAAAACTACTCAAAATTGAAA
>CALIZB010000024.1 GCA_938028625.1 uncultured Bacteroidia bacterium
GAAGGTCTTGTTTTTGTGCCTTTGTAGCCCCAATAAAAGAGTTGAGTAAAATAAGTATTTTCTATGTAGTCAGCGTTATCAGGTAGTTTTATGTTGTTTTTGAGTGTAATAATCCTGCGACCAATTCCACTAAATACATCAAAGTATACTTTTTTTGTTATCTTACGTTGATAACCTAATTTAATATGATACGCATAAGTGTTCTTTTTTACATCATATTCTAATAGCTTTTGATAAGTATAACTCGGTGTGACAATGTTAAAAAATCTTGCTTGCTCATAAGTTACAAATTTGTAAGCTATTTCAGGGGCTATGTATATGCCTTGCATAGAGTTAGTGCTATCTTGTAAATAATATCGGTATTCTAATTTTGTAGTAAAACCTTTGAGATTAACAGCATCGTATTCAGGAGAATAAGGGTCTTGATAAACAGTATAAAATGTACCATAACAAAAACCAGATGAAAATTGTAAGCTGTTTTTTGGGAATATTTTGTATTCTGTTCTCAATTGTAATGTGGGTGTGTGCTGAAATAAAGCTAATATATCTGGTTTTAATAATAGCCTTTCTGCACTCTGAGCAAATAGACAATATGGTAATAAAGTGCAACATACTATAAATGCTACGGCTGAATGGGAATAGTACTTATCCATTGTATATCATTCGGATTAGTGTAAGTATATTGAAATAAACCGTCTTTACCTGTAAGTAATAATAAATTAGGTAAAGGAATAACATCATAGCCAAACATACCGGTAATGGTTTTTACAAGAACAGGATTTTTAGGGTTGGTAATATCAAATGCTTTGAAGCCGTTGTTTCCTTCACATACAAATAAGGTATTACCATATACACCTAGTCCATACGGAGATTGCATATTTATACTTTTTACAAGAGTAGGATTAGATGGGTTAGTAATATCAATTACATCTAATAGGCTTTGGGTTCTACCGCAGTTATTCCCTGCGCGTAGAGTTACGTAAGCTATGTTGCCTTGCACTACTACGGGGTCGCAAGAAAGAACATGATTATAAGTAGACAAATGTACAGGGTTAAGCGGATTATTTACGTCATAAATGTACATAGCACTTCGGCTACCGATAAAAAGTTTATTTTGGTAATAAAAAATAGTTTCAAATTCGGGGCTTGTAGTTAAGGTAATTGCTGTTGCTGAACTTGGGTTAGCAGGATTGGTAATATCATACGCCTTGATAGTAGCGTTGTCTACGGTATATAGAGTGTTATTGGCAATGGTAAATCTTGCCATAGAACCGCCTTTACCTGTACTTCCTCCTGTATTGCTCAGTGATGTGGATTCAGACTTGGAACAGGAATTCAAAAACAGGAGAGAACTCAAAATAAAAGATAAGGCAATAATTTTTGTGAATGTTTTCATACTAGAGTCTGCATTTAGGATTTTTTAACTTTGTTTTTTGCCAACTGACCACGATACCTTTATTTTTATCAGGACACTCATAATACGTTTGAGTGCTTTGTAAATCTCTGGGAGGAAGAGCATTTTCAGTTTCTACGTTGGGAAAAGCATCTTTAACTCGGTTAATTTCTTTAATGTTGTTCATATCGCCAATATCTATCACTACTAAATCTTTGTAACTATCCACATACAAATAGTTATTTTTAATAGCCATGTCTTTATTCATAGGTATTTTAATAAATGTTTTGAGTACAGGATTGGCAGGATTAAGATTGTCTATAATGTGTATTCCTTGTCCGTTATCACTGACTAATATGTAATTGTTATAGTAATAAATTTTGCCTGGGTTCTTTAAACCTGTGGAGTTTTGTGTGCTTATAGGTTGATTGAGTTCATCATAAGGCATATAAATGGGCTTGTATCCTTCGGTTTCAAAGTTTTGTGGTCGGATATTACAGGATAACAGGAGTAATAAAAGTATGGAGAGGGCGATATGTACCCATTTTTTTGTTCTCATACACAACATATTAAAGTAAAGATTAGAAGCAAAAATCAAGCCGTTGTATAAAAAACTAATTCTTGCCAACTTTCCTGACTATTTTTTCAACACTTTTTTGATTATTTCTTCTACTTTGAGTTCTTGTGTGGAAGCAGAAATAATAGCATCTACTTGTTTTTCTACTAATGCACGAGGTAGACCAAGTATCATTAGTGCTTGTACGGCTTCTTCGCGGAGTTTTGTTTGCGGAGTTTCATCTTTGATGTCTACCTTTCCTGCTTTATCTCGTAGCTCTACAATAATACGCTCTGCGGTTTTTAAGCCTATGCCTTTGATGTTTTTAAGCGTCTGAACATCATTTTTGCGGATGGCACTTACAATTTCACTTGGAGTTAGCCAGCTCAACAGAGTAATAGCGGTATTGCCGCCTACCCCGCTGATGCTTATTAGCCATTCAAATACATTTTTTTCGTTCAAATCAAAAAAACCGTAGAGTATGTGGGCGTCTTCTCGTACTTGAAAAACAGTGTGTAATGTTACATTGCTTTCTAAAGGTGGTAGTTTTTCATAAGTGTTTAATGAAATTCTTACTGAATACCCTACACCATTTACATCAATAATAGCAAGATGAGTTTCTTTGTGGGCTAATTTGCCCTCTAAATAGGCTATCATGCTAATTCCAGTCTACAAAAGATTTCATGGCTACTGAATTTTGTTTCAGTTCTTTGAGTTGAATATGCTGTAAAGGTTCTATTTCTTGTTTCATAAGTTCAAAAATGGCTTTATGTGTTGTATATCCAAAGTTTGCGATTGCACTAATCATACGCCATGAAGGTAATACATCATATACAAATTTATCTTCATACCATTTATCAAACTGTGTTCCTGCTTTATCTATGCGTCCTTTTGCCATGTACATTAAAGTTTCTGTATCCATTTGCTTAATGCGTTTAGCGGGTTGTGTTAGTTGAGCAATGTTATCAATGTTAATATACGTGCTATTGCTTTCTAAATGCGTAGCGGCAGGAAGTGTTATGTGAGGTATAAAACTTTCTATATTCCAATAGCTATGCGTAACAACTTGAATATTATTGAGATACGGTACTAGTTTTTGTAGAGTGTTATCATCTTCAAGGATATACAGAGTTCTGTATATATTACTTTGGATAAGTTCTTGTAATTTTTCAATTGTTGTCTCAGTGAAGTCAAGTAATTTTACGCCGTTAGCGTTGGGAGTTCGGTCGTCTTTACGAAGTAAATTATCACCCCAGCCTTGCTGAATGTTAGGCACATAGAAAATAGAGTGTACATTGTAGAATTGTGCAAGTTTTTTGAGTGCAAAGTTGCTTTCTAATGAAGCATAAGCAGAACCTACAAATAACGTATCACCTTGTGCGAGTAATTGTTGAATTTCTTTGTAGGCTTGTTCAAAAGTAGCATTATGTCCTTTAATGTATGCACCTGATACGCGGTTAAAATCATATTTTACATAGTCTAATCTACCTTCATCACACATCCAGTATTGATTAACTTGTAAATTTTCTCGTGGAGTTAAGCGTAAAATTTGATTGTTTCGTACCCATACATTGATATTACAGCCTTTGGCACAACCTGTACAAATACTTGGGCTAGAATTCATTTCCCAAACTCTTGCTTTAAAGCGAAAATCTGTTGAAGTAAGCGCACCTACGGGACAAATATCAATAGTGTTCATGGAGTAAGGGTCATCAAAGGTTTTACCTGGTGCGGTAGAGATGTAGTTATGGTCGCCGCGTTCAATAACAGTAAGTTGTTCTGAACCTGAAATTTCTTTGGTAAATCTTACGCAACGTGTACAGTTAATACAGCGTTCTGCATCAAACATTACATTTTTGCCAAGTTTAACGCGTTTAGGTTTATGGACTTTTTCTAATTCAAAACGGCTTCCTTCTGGTCCGTATTTATAGGTATTGATTTGTAGAGGGCATTCGCCTGCTTGGTCGCATATAGGGCAGTCCAGAGGGTGATTGATAAGAATAAATTCTAATACACCTTTTTGTGCTTTTTCTATCACGGCAGAGGACCTGTGCGTTTTAATGTGCATGCCTGGGGTAAGGTCTAAATTACAAGCTGTTACAGGTTTGGGGCCCCATAAAATTATTGGATTACCTTTATCATCTTTTTCTACTTCTTTGGTTTGGGGGTTCATTTTGGGTGTACCCATTTCCACTAAACACATTCTGCAGTTAGTAGGCACAGAAAGTGCAGGGTGATAGCAGAAATAAGGGAGTTCCAGCCCGTTATCTATCATAAATTGCAAAGCTCTTACTTTGCCTTCAAAGGTATATTCTTTATTATCAATATAAACTGATGGCATATTTTAGGTGGTATTTTATGCAAATATACAATAAGTATTGGAATATAGTTCGTATGAGTTATAATAAGTAAAGCTAATTATTTATTCTTTATCTAGGTACTTCTATATGCTGTATCATTTCTTGTAATACATCATCAGGCTTAAGTCCGTCAATTTCAGCTTCGGGGCGAAGAATAATACGATGTCTTAATACAGGCAAAGCCATTTGCTTAATGTCATCAGGAGTAACATAATCTCTGCCCTGCATAGCGGCATAGGTTTTTGATGTGAGTAACAATGCAATAGCACCGCGTGGACTACTTCCCATAAAAAGGTTTTCATTTTCACGGGTATTGCGTACTATTCGGTTGATGTATTTCAAAATGCCCTCTTCTACTTTAATCTGCTGAATTTCTTTACGGATAGCGAGCACCTGTTCAGGTTCAAGAAGGGGTTCTAATTGGGAAAGATGCGTAAATTTAGATGCATTAAATCCTTCATTATAGCGTTTTAATACGGTAAGTTCATCTTCATCTTTGGGATAATCTATGAGAATTTTAAGCATAAAACGGTCTAATTGGGCTTCGGGCAAGCCATACGTACCTTCAAATTCAATAGGATTTTGAGTAGCTAAAATCATAAAAGGTTCTTGGAAGACAAACGTTTCTCCTTCAATAGTAACTTGGCGTTCTTCCATCACTTCTAAAAGTGCGGATTGTGTTTTAGCAGGTGCGCGGTTAATTTCGTCAGCGAGTATGATATTAGCAAAAATAGGTCCTTTTTGGGTATAAAACTGTGATTTAGATAGGTCAAATACGCGTGTGCCTACAATATCACTGGGCATCAGGTCGGGGGTGAACTGAATACGCTTGAAAGAACTTTTGATTAAATGTGCTAGGGTTTTAGCAGACAGGGTCTTGGCTACACCAGGCACGCCTTGTAAAAGGACATGCCCACCTGCAAACAAAGCAATAAGCATCTGGTCTATAACATTTTCCTGACCTGCAATTACTTTTTTCATTTCATTGCGCAGGTTTTGTGCGGTTTCCTGAATGTGGTTCATTATAGCTAAAAAAGTAAAGTTAAGTTTATGCTTTTTTGGTTAATTTTTTCTTTGCTAAAATGGAATAATCACTTACTTTCTTTATCCGATTAGTAAGGTGTCCTAATCCTGTAATTTCCATTTCTACAATATCGCCATCTTGTAGCCATTGTTCTTGATAATCAGGGTCATTAAGTTTTCCTGTGCCGTTGAGTTCTAAAAAACAGCCTGTACCTACTGTTCCTGAACCGATTACATCGCCAGGTAAAATATTTGCACCATACGAACAACGTTCTATGATTTCAGCAAAAGTCCAATCCATATCTGCCATATTACCTTGTGAAACGAGTTTGCCATTTACCCAGCATTTCATATCTAATGCATATTTTTCGCCTTCATGTCCTTCATGTGGAGGAACTTTATAAGGTTCTAATTCATCTTTGGTGACCAACCAAGGTCCAATAACGGTACAAAAATCTTTTCCTTTGGCAGGACCTAAATTGAGAAGCATTTCTTCCATTTGAAGTACTCTTGCACTCATATCATTCATAATCATGTACCCGCCTATGAAGTAATCAGCTTTTGATGCAGGTATATTCCTGCCTTTTCTGTTAATAACCACAGCGGCTTCTAATTCAAAATCTAATTTTTGGAGGTGGTCTGCTAATACTTCAATATCGCCTTCACCTTGTATAGAATTATGGTTAGTAAAGTAAAAAATAGGATATTGGTCAAATTCGGGAATCATAGGTACTCTTCGGTTTCTGCGTGCGGCTTCTACATGTTGTCTGAACGCATAACCATCTCTGCAAGAATTAGGAAAGGGAACAGGCGCAAGCATCTCATCAGGAATGATAGGTGTAAGATTGCCTTTTTTGGCTTCTTCTTCTATTACTCTTGCATAATCTAATTGTCTATCCCAGTCCCATAAAAAGCTATTCATACTCTCTACGATTGGAATATTGAATTGCTTGCCTGCTTCGGTTAAATCAAAAATATTCCCATTGAGATAAAAACCGTATTTTATTTTAGTGCCTTTAAAGAAACTTACTAATTTCATAAGAAACAAAACTATAAACTATTTTTGAGATACACAAAACTATGACTTTTTAATATAAAATTCTGGCTAATTCACTTCATTTCACAGATGATTGGCTAATTTTAATTCTACTTCTTTAAAGGATATTTGCAAAGTTTTTATTTTATGAGTAAATTTGTGAGAATTTCTTTTTAACTGTATGAAAAATCTGATTTTTGTATTGTTGTGTTGTATTGCGTGGCATTACACGTACGCGCAAAATAAAGGAAGCATTACAAATGTATTGCATCATGAACATAGTCATGGAATAGCACCTAATCAAAGAACCTGCGGTACAATGGAAGTACATCATAAAATGCTTAAAGATGACCCTGATTATGCGAAAAATTTAGAACGCATAGAACAGTTTACGCAAGAGTATATCAAAAACAATCAGAATGCGAAAACGAGTGCTATTATTACTATTCCTGTTGTTTTTCACGTGGTGTATGAAAATTCGGCAGAAAATATTTCTGATTTACGATTAAATGAACAATTAGATGTACTTAATCAAGACTTTGGCAAAACTAATACAGATGCGAGTTTAGTACCTTCTGCCTTTCAATCTTTACATGTAGACACAGAAATTCGCTTTTGTTTGGCTACCAAAGACCCTAACGGAAATCCTACTACGGGTATTACGCGTACGAGCACTACGGTAAGTACATTCAGCATCAGTTCTAATAATGTAAAATTTACAAGTTCTGGTGGTAAAGATGCTTGGAATACAGATAAATATCTTAACATTTGGGTATGTGATTTAGGAACAAGTTTGCTAGGTTATGCACAATTCCCTGGGGGTTCTGCGGCTACTGACGGTGTAGTTTTAAACTATCGTTATACAGGTAAAACAGGCGCAGGGGCACCTTTTAACAAAGGTCGTACCGCTACGCATGAAGTAGGACACTACTTAAATTTACGGCACATTTGGGGAGATGCCTCCGGCTGTTCTCCTGACGATTTAGTTTCGGATACTCCTACCCAAGATGAGTCTAGTTCTGGTTGTCCTACATATCCTTATACCGATGCTTGTCAAACCTCTTCTCCTGGTATAATGTTTATGAACTATATGGATTATACTGATGATGCCTGTATGTATATGTTTACCGCAGGTCAGAAAGCACGCATGAAAGCCGCACTTGCAGGTCCAAGGTCTTCTTTAATAACTTCCAGTGCTACTAATTGTACAGGTGGCGGCGGTGGTCCAACCACTTGCGATACTTTATTTTATCCCTTTCCAGGTACTCCTACTTTGTACAAAATTACGTCCTCGGGTCAGTGGGGCTATATCAGCGGTACAAACTCCTATAAAGACCAATCCAAAGCTAATCGTTTTTCAGGACATTCCACTGCATTCAATCAGGTAAAAGGCGTTATTTTCAAATTTGAAAAAGCTCATTACTCAAATGTTAATAATACCATCAATGTACGTTTATGGAACGAAAGTGCAGGCAAACCCGCAAATACCTCTCTCACGTCTGTACCTATAAATATGGGAACAATTAGCTCCCATGTGAGTTCTAATCAATATACTGTAGTTAATTTTAGCTCACCTGTGAACGTAGGAAGCACTTTTTATGCAGGATTTTCCTTTAATATGTCAGGTAGTAATTATGCTTATCCGAGTGATACCGTAGCACTGAGAAGCAATGCAAATGGAGATACTAACCCAGGTATTGCATGGGAACAGTTTAGTAGTGGAGATTGGTATCCTTTTTCAAGCACATCTTCATGGCAGGTAAATTTAGCTTTAGCTATTATGCCTATTGCCTGTCCATCTTCTATTAACATAGAAGATAAAACGATAGATAACAGCTTTAACTTACAAGTATTCCCTAATCCTAATGACGGCACATTTGAAATAGTTTATCCGCTTTTCAGCAAATATGCCGTAGTTTCTGTATACAACATGCTGGGGCAAGAAGTCTTTACTGAAACCATTACTCAAAATCAAGATAAAGTCTATCAAAAACAACTCAATTTAAGTGAAAAAGCCAAAGGTTTGTATGTAGTTCGTGTAACTGATGGAAATTTTATCGCTACCAAAAAAGTACAAGTGCATTAGCGAAAAAACAAACCTTCGAGACTTTATTTCAACGTTAAAAAATATGGATAAATTAGGTGTATTTGATTTGAATAAAATTTATGAAGGAAATTGCATTGAATTGCTAAAAAAAGTACCTGATAACTCAGTAGATTTGATTTTTGCAGACCCACCTTATAACCTACAATTAAATGGTGAGTTGTATAGACCCAATCAAACCAAAGTTGATGCAGTAAATGATGCCTGGGACAAGTTTGAATCAAAAGAAGAGTATGATAGATTTACTACTTTATGGATGAAGGAATGCCATAGGGTTTTAAAAAATTCAGGT
>CALIZB010000025.1 GCA_938028625.1 uncultured Bacteroidia bacterium
GAAGGGCTATATGCGGAGAGTAGCGGGATCGAACCGCTGCGTCGGTTTCCCGACGACAGTTTAGCAAACTGCTCCTTTAACCACTCAGGCAACTCTCCAAAACAATTTGGACTACAAATATACGACTTTTATCTTATTTGACAAGCATAAAAAATAAATTTTCTTTTAGTACTCACATTTTCAGAGGTTTATTTTTGTATAGAACTTTTGTGCAGGGTTTTTTATTGTATTTTTACATTTATGAAGCATAAAATTGTAATTGCCGTTACAGGAGCGAGCGGGGCTGTGTATGCACAAGAACTCTTGAACAAACTTGTTATTCTCTCCGACCAGATTCAGGAAGTAGGTATAGTGCTTTCCAATAATGCCAAAACAGTATGGGAATATGAACTGAACAATAAAAACTACGAAAATTATCCTTTTAGGATATATGACAAAACAGACTTTTCTGCACCTTTTGCTTCGGGTTCGGCAAAATACAATATTATGGTTGTAGTACCTTGCTCTATGGGTACTATGGGGCGCATTGCGGGAGGAATATCTGATGACCTGATTACTCGCGCTGCTGATGTTATATTGAAAGAAAGACGCAAACTTATACTCGTTACTCGGGATACCCCGCTTAACCTTGTTCATATCCGAAATATGGAAACTATTACACTAGCAGGCGGAATTATCTGCCCTGCTTGTCCTTCTTTTTACAGCCAGCCGCAAACTATTGAAGAAGTTGCCCATACCGTAATAGACCGAGTTATTGACCTTATGGGTTTATCTCAAAATACCTACCGCTGGGGAGAATATAAAAAAGTAAAAAAAGTTTAAGATTTCTTTTTTGTATGCGCTTTTTTGTATTATTGTATGGCTGAACATGTTGAAAAAATCAAATACACTACAAAAAACATATATTATTGCATTGGTATTAGTTGAAATTCTTGTACTTACTTACGCTTATATTGCCTCTATCAAACCACAAGAACAACTTTCTGAAAGCAAAAATAGTTTGCTGGTTATTCAGCAGAACACACGGCTTTCTGAAATGATTAAATTAGCCACCTATTATCTACAGCCCATAGATAAAGAACCTCCTACACAGGAACTCAAAAATACCTTTCAGGAATGGATAAATACCCAGAAACAGTTACAGCAAAAAGCCAGTAACAAACAGATAGCAAAACTGTATGCCAAAGCCGAAATTCCTGTGGGTTCTATAAGTTCTGCCATTGAAAATTTGTTATTTAGTGCTAAACATATTAAAGAAAACAGCGCTTATCAGGCTTTTACATTGCAACTCATTGAACATGAAAGAGATTATACCGAAATTATGAACCAAATTCTGACCTACTACCAAAAACTAGAAGAGAAAAAAATGCGTCAGAACCTTCTTATTTTACTTATAGGTGTTATCAGTTTCTCCGTAGCTAATCTACTTATCGGTTTGTTTATATTTAGACCTTTGCACAAAAATTTACAGCATTACATCCGTGATTTAGAAACTACACAGCAAGAACTCATAGATAATCAGGCAATTTTAAATCAAGCACAAGAAACTGCGAATATGGGCAGTATAGCCATCAATACGCGTACTAATGAAGTTAATTTCTCCACACAAATTTTTTCCTTGCTACAATTACCCCAAACTACGAATAGTATACAAAAAATCATAGAAGTATTTCAACCAGAACAACAAAAATTACTCAGTAAAGCCATAGAAGAATGTCAGGAAACAAGGTTAGAACTTTATACCCCTGAACTTCAAAAATATATTCTTTATCAGGGAAAAATAACCCAGAATAATCCCCCGTATCTGATAGCTACATTTTTGGATATTACCAAGCAAAAGCAAGATGAAGAATCGCTCCGTAAACAAGAACAGAAACTCAAAGAACTCAATGAAAATCTTGAAAAATTAGTCCAAGAGCGTACCCAAGAACTTCAAAAAGCATTAGAAGAATTACAATCTGCACAGTCACAGTTGGTTAACTCTGAAAAAATGGCATCATTAGGTTTATTGGTAGCAGGTATAGCCCATGAACTCAACACACCTGTAAGTGCTATAAAATCCTCTGCGGAGAGCATTGATGAAATTTTGCCCCGTACCCTTACCCAAGCCCCTATGTATCTCAAAACGTTAGACGAGACTACCCGCTGGGCTATTTTTTATGCTATTAGTGAAACCCTCAAACCTCAGGCAGTACTCACTACACGTGAAAGACGACAGATAAAACTGTATATCCTCAAACTATTGGAAGAGTATGAATTTGCTAACCCTGAACAACTTGCAGAAACTTTAATTTTATGTAGGCTACACAATAAAGTAGAAGAGTACTTACCCCTCATGCGGGAAATTGACATTAACGCTGTTTTACCACTTCTGCACAGTTGCGGTAGGATACGTGCCGCTTTGGACAACATCAAATTAGCTTCTGAAAAGTGTCAGAAAATAAACATGGCACTCAAAAATTATTCTCGCCAGCATCACCACAAAGAAGAAATGATTCCTACTAATCTTGCCAAATCTATTGATACCATTCTTACGATTTATCAAAATCAACTTAAACACGGTATTCAATTAGTACAAAACATACAGGAAAATATCCCGGATATACTTACTTATGAAGATGAACTCAATCAAGTATGGACAAACCTTATCCAAAATGCTATTTATGCTATGGACGGTGTAGGTGTACTTACTATTGAAATAGCAGAACAGGGAGAAAATGAGATTGCTGTCAGTATCATAGATAGTGGCAAAGGTATTCCCCCTGATGTATTACCTCATATATTCAAGCCTTTTTATACCACTAAGCCCAAAGGTGAAGGTACAGGTCTAGGTTTAGACATCTGCAAAAAAATTATTGATAAACACCAAGGCAGAATTGAAGTACAAAGCGAACCTGGCAGAACATGCTTTACTGTATATTTACCTAAAAAAATTGCTCAAAATCAAGGAATTGTGAATAAAAAAATATAACAGCAAGAGGGTGGGGCTGACAATCTTTTTGCAATTTTGCGAACTTTCAGTTACTTTTGAAAGTTATATATGGAGAGCAGATTAGAGGAAGCAACACAACTTTTTATTACTCAATGGGGAGATATGGCAGGAAACTGGGGCATCAGCAAAACGATGGGACAGATCTACGCCTTACTTTTCGCACACCACAAATGCATGGATACTGATGAGATTATGCAAAAATTAGACATCAGCAGAGGAAACGCTAACATGAATATTCGTAACTTACTAGAATGGGGACTTATTAAAAAAGTAACCGTAGAAGGCTCCAGAAAAGAATATTTTGAAGCAGAACGCGACATGTTTGTGGTTTCTACCACTATCATTAAACAAAGACAAATACGCGAACTTGAACCTATCAACAAATTACTCCAAGATATTCTCCAAATGTTGCGTTATGATGGCGATGGTAATATCCGTACTCTCACTTTTGAAGAAAAAGAATATGAAAAAAAAATCCTAGAAATTGTTGATTTTTTAGAACTTTTTAACTCCGTTTCTATGGCAATGCTTCCGCTTTTGAGCAAGAAAAAATTAGAAATGATAAACAAAATTCACAAACTCATCTCAAACATCAAATAACTATGGCAGTGGATATTAGTAAAAAAACAACACAGATGATAAAAGACTTACACGCCCGTGAGTCCATGCGACTAGGTTGGTACAGGTCTTTTATTCGCAGAGATGGTCAAGTGTTACGAAATCTCAGGGAAAGAAAATCTAAACATCAGGCATTTTTGAAAGATTTACTTCGTAAAAGAAATCTTAATCCTGCTTGGCATGCTCGTTTACTTTATTATGCAGGCAGTATTCTCGGCTGGATTACTAGTATTCTCCCTGAAAAATGGGCGCATAAAATAGAACGCACCTTAGAATGGTGGATTCTGATGCGGTATAAAAAATACTTCAAAAAACTTCGTTTATACGCAGATTTACGTACTATGATTGAAGCCGTTCAACTCCAAAAAATGAGTCATAACGAACCTGCCCCTGACGTGCTACACTATCTTCAAAACTCTATTCAGGAAGAGGAAAAACTGTTGCATTCTTCTATTCCCAAAATTTAACCCCCAAAAGCCATGAACAGGAAAAGCATTTTTTTATCTAACAACATACTCAAAACAACCCTATTGCTTGCTGTTTTTACTTTATACCTTTTCAAACATACATATGCACAAAAACATACCTACAACGGCTGGACTATCATGCCATCAGACACTATTTATGTATGGGTGATATTTGTGCAAGTAGATAACATTACTAATTATGATGATAATCCTTTTTGGAAGCCCAATGAACTACCTCATTATGCTAACTGGCTGTTAGATGAATTTCCTAATCAAAACAAAGCTCCTAACAATTATACACAATTCTTTAAAGAAATGAGTTTAGGAAAGTTCTGCGTATTAGGCGAAACCTATCCTGAATTAGTACGCATTAACAAACCTGAAAACTGTAATTCTTTTTATGAGCTTAACGGCATAGCCGCAGACAGCATTATCCAAAGATTAAAAAGACCTAATCCCGCAAAAATCAATGTGGAAAGAATGGACAAATGGAGCAATGGAAGTCCATATTTGCCGAAGAAGAAAGAAAAAGACAACATTCTTGATTTTGTATTTTTTATCTATCGTAATGGAGAGCACACAAAATTTGTAGGTTCGCAAGGCGGAGTTGTAAGCACATGCAGTCGTAGTATTTTAGGAAAACAGTTTGGAAACGGTTTTACGGTGTCTAATGGTGTATCCGAAACGTATCCAAGACTTATTCTTACTCATGAATTTGGACATAATCTTTTAGGGGGCAATGAATATCATAGTGCAGGTGGTGCGCACAGTTGGAATGATGCTCGCGGCGAGTACAACTTCCGTTTTACTTCTACTTCGGGTTGGGGACTGCTTGGGGCTTTATGTAGTGATGTTTTCAATTGTATAAACGCATGGGATAGATGGCGATTAGGCTGGTTAGGTAATTTTTATGATATAGATATTACCAAAGGCAATCAAACGATAACTATTCGGGATTTTGTTACCACCGGTGATGCGGTGCGTATTAAGCTACCCAATATTCCAATTGAGAATGAAAATAATGTTGTGGAAGGTATACAAGAACAGTATTTATGGATAGAAAACCATCAGAAAATAAGTGCTTTTGACCAAAAAAATTTTGAACCGCTGTATTGTAATGATATAGGCAAATTCAAATTTGAAGACAATCTCAAAAAAGGTATATACATTTTTCAGCAAATTGGCAGAAATAGCCTAACTAACCCTGACGCACAAGCCGTAGAGGACCATATTCGTTTTCTCTCTGCCGAAGGTAATTTTGACTATGTACTAGGCCAAAAACGTAAATTCTGCTATGGACAAGAACCACATGTACTCATTCCTGATAAGCCTAACTCACTTACAGGATTTAACGATTTAGATAAACAAAAACATGAAATTGATGGTAAATTAAAGGTGTGTCCAGTGTATATCAAGCAAATAAATGGTATAGATACAGTAATATGGGCGCAGCGCGGTGATGAATTAGACGCATGGCAAAAAAATGATAGGATAGGTATGGACACTAATCCAAGTACAGCGAGTTTTGCAAGATATTATCTACCGTATGCAAAAAATCCTTTACGGAACTATATTTTTCTCAATGGTTTATCCGTAAAAGTATTAAAACAACATTCTAACGGCGATATTACATTAGAAATCCGTTTTGATGATTTTGATATTCGTAAAGATGTGCGGTGGTGTGGTAAAATTGTATCTATTGAGCAGATTCGTCTTTTACCCCGAAAAATTATTCTTTTAGATAAAGGCAACAGTCCTTTGTGCAATGTAAAACTTAAAGAAAGCAATGATTATGTGCCACTTACAGAGTTGCATCTTAATAAAGGTTCATTAACCATATTAGAAAAAAACAGCAAAATACAGTTAAAGAACAAATCTACTTTGTACATACATACAGGAGCAAAACTTATCTTAAACCAAGCCAAAATTATTGCTGATGAAAACAGCGAAATTATTGTGGAGGAGGGTGCAGAAATCATAGTAAATGGTCAGAACAGGAAAATTTTAGGAAAAGTCAGAAGTATAAATTAAAATCAATATCCCAAGTTATGATTTTAAAGAAAGCAAGTTATC
>CALIZB010000026.1 GCA_938028625.1 uncultured Bacteroidia bacterium
AAGGGGACAAGGTTGTTCGGCGGGTATTTGCCCTAAGTACCTTGCTTACCCACAAGAGCAACAGCTTGTTAAGCCAGCTTCCCCCCGAACCCTTACGCACCCACCCGCCTGTGCCTTACCTTGCCCTGGGCAACCCGGCTCCGCCCAAGGCAGTCAGCCAGCTACACCTAGAAACAGCTTGTTAGCCCCGTACTGCGGCGTGGAAGTGGGAAAACGTTAGGGCGACTTCAGTCCCAGTCAAGTTAGCATTACCAATAACTATCTGCACCTGGTTGAGTGAATGACTTGAATTTTCACTCAAAATTTGTTATTATAATAGTAAAGCAAAATAAAAAGCAAATTTATGGATAAATGCCTTTCCATGTATTTGGGAAACATTTTAGTTTATGCCAACGACCCCGGCATTGATTATAATTCTTATCGAGATTTAGGATTGATATGTCCTTTTTGCCATGAACCGGTTTTTTACCGTGAAGGAGGGGTCAAAGTAAAAAACGGCAAAGAGGTTGTTTATCGGCCTGCTTTTGTGCATTTTCCCTCCAAGGACTTCAGAGACTTCAAAGAATGTGAATTACGGTGTTTTTCTCCTGAGTGGAAAGCCTATCTCAAAACCCTGACGAAAGATGCCAAGAATCAACGCTTGAAACTCTTTAATCGGCGATTCTGGGAGATGATCAGGGAAAATTTCCCTGTCTATCCTGAAAAGCCTAGAAAAGCAGTTTTGAAACATTTCTCTGAAGACGCCTATTATGATTGCTATAGAAATATAAGAAAAGCGTGGCCATTACCTAGAACATTGAAAGGCATTGAAACTGTAATCGAATCTGCTTTTAGACTTGAACCTGAAGGAAAACAACCCTCTAAAAACATAAATACTGTAAAATCAGATTTTAATACATACCTTAAAGTCCATAAAATTATTTGTACAGAGGCTTATAACTTCACCTGTTCACAAGCGGGTAAAGAAGCACTAGAACAAATGTTTGCTGCTGCTTACTGGCTTCAAAGAGTTCTTTCGCCTAACGTTACGAAGGAAGTACTTAGAGCAATAAAAAAACATCTTGAAGAATGTGAAACTATATTTAACCTTAAAGCTGAAGATGCACTTATTCTTGCCGATATGGTTATTCAAATAGCCGTGTCCGATTGGCAAAAAACAATTGAAATTTTCCTGCAAAGAGGACAATTAGGTTTTGCATAGTTATCTAAAAACAGCTTGACAGCCCCGTACTACGGGGTGGAAAAACGTTAGGACGACTTCAGTCGCAGTCAAAAAAGTGCTAAAATGTTGTTATGTTCTAGGTTAGGAAGTGCGGGGTTTAGCTGTCAGCAAAATCTTCTTTCTCTTGCCCCAGAACAACAGTCTATCCTTGAATATTTGTACCGTATCTCTGATACTGTGTCATGGCTATACTTTGCTTCAGGTGCAAAAATATTTAGGCTACAACAACATCAGCATTACCAATAACTATCTGCACCTGGTTGAGTGAATTAAATAACTTTTGAATCTAATCTTCACTCAAAATTTGTTATTATACTGGTAAAGTAAAATAAAAATAAGAGCAAATTACTATTATGGACAAATGCCTTTCGATGTACTTAGGAAACATTCTGGTTTACGCCAACGACCCCGGCATTGATTATAATTCCTACCGGGATTTGGGATTGATATGTCCTTTTTGCCATGAACCGGTCTTTTACCGTCAAGGAGGGGTCAAAGTAAAAAACGGCAAACAGGTTATTTACCAACCTGCTTTTGTACATTTTCCCTCCAAGGACTTAAGAGACTTCAAAGAATGCGAATTAAGGTGTATTTCTCCTGAATGGAAAGGGTATCTCAAAACCTTGACGAAAGATGCAAAAAATCAACGCTTGAGACTCTTTAATCGGCGATTCTGGGAGATGATCAGAGAAAATTTCCCTGAGTATCCTGAAAAGCCTAGAAAAGTAGTTTTGAAACATTTCTCTGAAGACGCCTATTATGAATGCTATAGAAATATAAGAAAAACGTGGCCATTACCTAGAACATTGAAAAGCATTGAAACTATAATCGAATCCCTTTTTAGACTTAAACTTGACGGAAAACAAACCTCTAAAAACATAAATACTGTAAAATCAGATGTTAATACATACCTTAAAGTTCATAAAATTATTTGTACAGAGGCTTATAACTTCACCTGTTCACAAGCAGGCCAAGAAGCACTAGAACAAATGTTTGCCGCTGCTTACTACTTTAAAAAAATTACTTTGACTAATTTTCTGAAGGAAATACCTAGAGAAATAAAAAAAACTTTTGAAGAATCTGAAACTATATTTAACCTTGAAGCTGAAGATATACCTATTTTTGCTAGTATGATTATTCAGATAGCTATGTCCGATTGGCAAAAAACAATTGAAATTTTCCTGCAAAGAGGACAGTTAGGTTTTGCATAGTTACAAAGGAGGAAATACAGATGAATTTTCTAGAATACTGCAAAAGAAATGCTTATGACGCATTAGACTTTACTAAAATCGATATGGAACCCATTAAAAACTTCGTTAAAGAAAATGAAAAACAAATTAAATTAATATTTGTACATGCAGTGGATTTTGCCCAAAATGCCACCAATAATAAATCTTTTTTGGATTTTTTCTCCATTAAAGCTACTTATAAATCATTTGAACTTTCATTAACAAGAAAAATACCCCAAAAAGAAATCGATAATTTATCAAAAATAGAACGGGAAGAGTTTTTAGATATTTTAGAAACAATACAGGTGTACTCAATAAATTCTGTTCAAGCTTACCAAAATCAAGTTGAAAAATTATATGAAGAATTTAATGAAGAAAAACTGATGCTACTTTTCAACAATATTATTATACTAGGTTATACGTTGGCAAGTTTTTTTATCCGCTATCAATTAGAAAAGAAAATGTAGTATTTGCTTTAGGTTTCACATCGTTACAAAGGAGAAAACACCAATGAATTTTCTAGAATACTGCGAAAAAAATGTTTATGACACATTAGGCTTTACTAAAACCGATATAGAACTGGTTAGAAACCTCTTTAAAGGAAATAAGGAACAATTTGGATTAATATTTATACATTCGGTGGATTTTGCCCAAAATGCCACCAATAACGAATCTTTTTTGGACTTTCTCTCTACGGAATTTTTGGAGTTTTTCTCTATGCAAGTTGTTTATAAATCATTTGAACTTCCATTGGCCAAAAAAATGCCCCAGGAAGAATCTAATAAGCTATTAAAAAATGAATCTTTCCAGGAAGAATTTAATAAGTTATTAAAAAATAAATCTTTTTGGTACTTTTTCTCCATGTCAGTTGTTTATAAATCATTTGAATTTTCATTGGCCAAAAAAATGCCCCAGGAAGAATTTTCAAAAATACAAGCGGAAGAATTCTTGGATATTTTAGAAGCAGTACGGTTATATTCAATGATTTCTGTTGAATCTTGCCAAAATGACATTAAAAAATTTTATGAAGAACTTTATATGGAAAAAATAGCTCCATTAAATCCATTTTTCAATATTATTATCTTAGTAGGTTATACCTTAGCAAGTTTATTTATCCGTTATAAATTAGAAAAGCAAGCTTTTCTGTAGTATTTACCCCCAAACCTGCACCTATGGGCGGAACACAAAAACGGATATAGTTAGAAAGGAAAAAACACCGATGAGCTTTCTAGAATACTGCGAAAAAAATGCCCCTGATGCATTAAACTTTACTAGAATCGACATGGAACTGGCTGAAAACTTTTTTATTAAAGAAAATGAGGAAGAAATTAAATCAATATTTATACATGCAGTGGATTTCGCCCAAAATGCCACCAATAATGAATCTTTTTTGGACTTTTTCTCTATGCAAGGTGTTTATAAATCATTTGAATTTTCATTAGCCAAAAAAATGCCCCAGGAAGAATTTAATAAGTTATCAAAAATACAACCGGAAGAATTATTAGATATTTTAGAAGCAGTACAGGTATATTCAATAATTTCTGTTAAATATTGCCAAAATCACATTGAAAAATTTTATGAAGAATTTGATATGGAAAAAATGGCTCTATTTTTCAATACTATCATCACAGTAGGTTATATATTAGCAAGTTTATTTATTCGTTATAAATTAGAAAAGCAAATTTCTCTGTAGTATTCAACTCCAAACGGAACACGGAACGGATATGGAGCAGCACCGGTAAAGGCAACCTAGTAACAAACTTCCCTCCACCTTCCAACAAACTAAAAACTAAAAACCAAAAAAAAGTTTTTTTCTGATTTCCGAAATAAGTTCATAAGCCTGGGGGAGAACAGTCCCCACCTGTACCTATGAGCGGAACACAGGAACGGATGTAGAGCAGCGCCGGTAAAGGCAACCTAGTAACAAGCTTCCCTCCACCTCCCAACAAACTAAAAACTAAAAACCAAAAAAAAAGTTTTTTCTGATTTCCGAAATAAGTTCATAAGCCTGGGGGAGAACAGTCCCCACCCGGAAAAACCGGTGCCATAATAAGATTTCTTTACCTGCCCTTAAAATTGCACGAGTGGCCGATAGGCAAGGCAAGCGACTCATAATCGCCGGTATGTGGGTTTAATTCCCAAAACTTGTACCTAAAATCTATAATAAGAATGACCGCCTTAAGAGAGAGATCGACCGTATTTCCAGCTATGGATAAGCCATAGCTTCTTTTTTAATTTTATAAAATCTCTCTAAAGAAAATTACTATAAAGACTGTTCATCTTAAAAAGCTTCCCTTTAACGTACTCCCGAAGCTCATTAGGATAA
>CALIZB010000027.1 GCA_938028625.1 uncultured Bacteroidia bacterium
CCTTATACCGTAGAATATACCGAAAAACCTAAAACCGTTAAACACCAACTCGTAAATGTAAAAAACAAGTCTGAAAATCAAGCTAAATACTACCAGAAATGGCTGAACAACTGACATGGTGTGTATTCCTGAACGAATATACTCAAGCTGTACAAACCTGTATCCTACCTGAAACTACATAATTTCCCTGATGTTGTAGTTATCTTTATTCGGATTGGTACGGGAAATCATATCACTGACAAAGCCCGTCATAAAAAACTGAATGCCTGAAATAAGCAACAGAATAGTCAAAAACAGTAAGGGCATACGGTTTTTAAGTGGTTCGTTGTAAGCATATTTCATTATAGTAAGATAAGCACCTGATAATATACCTAAGAAAGTAAATATAATTCCGACGGTACCAAAAAAGTGCATAGGTTTTTTCATATATTTACTCGTAAAGGTAATAGAAAGTAAATCTAACAAGCCGTTAATAAATCTGTTCCAACCAAATTTGGACTTTCCGTACAGGCGTGGACGTAAGTTGACGCGTTTTTCGGTAATTTTGGTAAATCCCGCCCATTTAGCAATAACCGGAATATAACGATGCATTTCTCCGTATACTTCTATGGTTTTGACTACATCAATGTGATAAGCCTTTAAACCACAGTTGAAATCATGCAATTTTATACCAGACATTTTTCGTGTAGCCCAGTTAAAAAGTTTGGTTGGTACAGATTTGGTTATCGGGTCATGCTTACCGCGATTAAGTTTCCAGCCACTGACCAAATCGTAGCCTGAAAGTATCATATTCACTAACTCAGGAATTTCATTAGGGTCATCTTGCAAGTCTGCATCCATAGTAATCACAATATCTGCCTGAACTTTTTCAAAACCTACATTAAGTGCCGCACTTTTTCCATAATTCCTCCTGAACCTTACCCCCCTTATTTTTGAATTTTCTTTGCCTAATTCTGTAATAACTTCCCAAGACCTGTCCGTACTCCCGTCATCTATAAACCATATTTCGTAATCGTAATCATGAGCGTTCATAACTGTTATAATCTCTTTTGACAGTTCTGCCAGAGATTCTTCTTCATTGAGCAAAGGAATAACTACGCCTATTTTTAATGTCTTACTCACGGCAACAAAAATAGGTATTTTATTCTTTGAAACAGGTGTCCAAAATGTTACATATTTTTTTAAGTCAATCTAAATTTATATTTTTGTATTATGAAAAATAAAATTTGGCTGTTCAAAATACTGATGCTGTCCGTATGGCTTATGCTGTATAATACAGGAGCGGCGCAGCACACCCTTTCAGGTAAAGTCTTTGACCCTGAACATGAACCTGCTGAATTTGCCATACTGCATCTTGTGCCGAATAACATAACCGTTTATTCTGACAGTACAGGACTGTATCAGTTTAAGAATCTGACCAAAGGAAAGTATAAAGTAAAAGTCAGTGTACTTGGCTGTTTTAGTAGCGAGCAGGATATTGCTTTGAATAAAGATACTGTCATTAACTTTTTTTTAGAGCAAAATCCCGCACTTATGCAGGAAACTGTCATTTCAGGTACATTATATCCTGTATCCAAGTCAGACAGCCCTGTATTAGTGGAAACCTATAACAAAATTTTTTTTCAGTCCAACCCTGTAAGCAATGTATTTGAAGCTATGCAAAACGTAAACGGAGTGCGTCCGCAAGTAAACTGTAATGTATGCAGTACAGGTGATATTCATATCAACGGATTAGAAGGTGCTTATACTATGGTACTTATTGACGGTATGCCCATTGTAAGCGGTTTATCTACGGTATACGGACTTACAGGTATTCCTACGGCACTTATTGAACAAGTGGAAGTTATCAAAGGGTCAAATTCTACACTGTACGGTTCAGAAGCTGTGGCAGGTACAATTAACATTATTACCAAAAATATACACAAAGCTCCCGTATTTAGTATAGAAACCTTTTCTTCTGACTGGAAAGACCTTAATATGGATATTGGACTGAAAAACAAATTTGGCTACAGAACTCACAATCTGCTCGGAATAAATTATTTTAACTATCAGCAAAAAACAGATAAAAACAAAGATGGTTTTACAGATATTCCTTTACAGCACCGGATAGCTATATTTGATAAAATAAGTGTTCATAATAAAGAAAATGAGGAAGTGTTTATGCTTGCAGGCAGATATTTGTATGAAGACCGATGGGGAGGACAAACACAGTGGAGTAGAATATTCAGAGGTACCGACAGCATTTATGGGGAAAGTATTTTTACCAATCGAGCAGAGCTGTTAGGCACATATTATTTGCCATATCTGAAAAACAAGGTTAAAATACAGTTTAGTACCAATCTTCATTATCAGAACAGCGTGTACGGAACAACGGTTTTTGACGCAGAGCAACAAGTTCATTTTGGACAAATTCTTTATCAGAACCGTTTCAAAGAGCATTTTTTGAGTACAGGTATAGGATACAGATATTTGTATTATGATGACAACACCATTATTACCCAAGAGTACAAAAATGCAATGTTATATAACAGCCCTATAATTACGGCTTTACCCGGAGTATTTGCACAAGATGAATGGAAAATCGGCAAAAAAAGTACGGTTCTCGCAGGTATGCGCTATGACCACCATAGTAAGCACGGAAATATACTCAGCCCAAGAATAGCATACAAATATAATTCATCAGATAAAAAACATACGTTCAGGGTGAGTGTAGGCAATGGATTCAGGGTAGTAAATGTATTTACAGAAGACCACGCCGCCCTCACAGGAGCAAGAGAAGTGGTTTTTGCCAATGCGATTAAACCCGAAACTTCATGGAGCGGACAAATAAATTATGTATTCAAAAATATCTGTGGGATACAGATTTATTAACCTTTGATGCAGGAGCATTTTATACATATTTTACAAACAAAATTATCCCTGATTACAGTGATGCTAATAAAATCATTTATGATAATCTTTCAGGATATGCAGTTTCTCGTGGGTTTAATGCTAATATCAATACCGTTTTTGACAATGGTTTTTCGGCAAATATCGGATTTACTTTGTCAGAGGTGTATTTTGTGGAGAATAACCAAAAACAAAGACCCTTGCTCACCGAACCGTACAGCGCTGTATGGACGCTAAAATATGAAAGCAAAAAATATAATTTCAGTGTGGATTATACAGGTAATCTCTACGGACCTATGAAATTACCTTTATTGAGTAACCTGGATACCCGTCCTGAATACTCGCCCGTTTGGACAATACAAAATGTTCAGATAAGCAAAAAATGGCATAACATAAAAGGGCTTGAAATGTTTGGAGGTATAAAAAATATTTTTGATTTTGTGCCTCCTGCATACAGCATCACGCGTCCTTATGACCCTTTTGATAAAAATGTACTTTTTGATAGTCAGGGAAATATTATTCCAACTCCTGAAAATCCGCGGGCGCTTACATTTGATACTAGTTATGTATTTGCTCCTAATCAGGGCAGGCGGATATTTCTGGGAGTACGCTATATTATATTTTGAAATAGCAGAAACTTATTTAGCTTCACGGGTTTTAACTTTGATTTTATTCATTTTCCATTTGTATAAATAGCTTTGTGGCAGATAAAATGCCCATTTAAGCAATAAAAGTGGTTTTTTGATACTTTCTTTCAAAGCCTGTTTTGCCCGAAATTTTTTATGCAGATATCTGTGCAGCAGTTTATAAAAATCAGGAGGATAAGTGTTTCTGAACATCAATGCCAAATCATCAGAATCTGTCCAGTTGGTTTTAGTTTTAAGGTCATATTTAACTTTTTCATAAAACTTTGTGCCAGGCAGAGGATAAGATACAGAAACACCAATATCATGCGGCATTAAGGTAAAAACCATATTCAGTGTTGCCTGAATATCCTCATACTGTTCACCAAGATAGCCAAATTGCAGAAAAAAACAAGGTTTTATACCATTTTTTTTAAGTAAATGTGTAGCTTGCTGTACCTGTTCTAAGGTTATACCTTTGTCCATAGCATCTAGAATATGTTGAGAACCTGATTCTACACCTATCCATACTTCGTCACAACCTGATTCTGCTAAACACTGTATAGTATCTGCTTCTAATAGCAAATCTGCACGGGACTGAATTTTATACCTGAATTTTAACCCTTTTTTGTGTATCAGTTCATTAAAGTCTTGAACCCAGTTAGGCTTTAGACCAAATATATCATCACAAAACCAAATATGCTGTACTTCAAAAGTACGAATAAGGTATTCTATCTCATTTACAATCCTTTCAGGAGTATGAGAGTTATAACGATTACCATACGTAGGCTTAGCACACCAGTTACATTTAAACGGACATCCGCGCGTGGTTACTACATTCATTGAAAAATACCCATGTTTTTTCCACGCATTCTGATACGGAACAATATCAATTAAATCCCAGGCAGGGCGAGGAAATACATCTAAGTCTTTTTCTACATTACGAGTAAAAGTGCGAAATAAAGCATTATCTACCAAAAAAGCTAATCCAGGTATGCGGTCTATATCGTTTTTTTGTTCTATTGCTGTAATAAGCTCAGCTACAGTATGTTCTGCTTCTCCTATAATAACAAAATCTGCTCCATTACGCAAATAACGTTCTGTATGGTCTGTAGAATCAGAAGAGGATACTATGGTAACACAGCCCTGCTTTTTAGCATATTTTAGCATCTCAAAACAGGCTTCTTGCATAGTGCTTAGGCACATTTTCGTCAAATAGTTGAAAGCATCAGCATAAACAATAAAAAACTTCGGTTTGTGTTGTTCAAGCAAAGGTTGTATGTCTTTTGCATTGTGGGCAAACATAGCGTCCCAAAAGTACAGTTCATGCTGTTCATCTCGTAATACATTTGCCAGAATAAGCGTTGCCAAAGGCGGATACGGTTGTTTTAATTTCCATTGTTTAGCATCTAACCGTAAAAAATAAGGGTGAGTAAGCAATATTTTTGACATGTCTTGCAAATATA
>CALIZB010000028.1 GCA_938028625.1 uncultured Bacteroidia bacterium
AAAAAAGCCCTTAATTTTTGACCATAACCTGCCCGCATCCATTTGTTAGAAGTGATATAAGCTAAAATGCCGTTGTTTTTCAGTAAATTTATTCCTTGTTCATAGAAAAGTGCATAAATATCGCCCGTACGAGCAAAAGTATGATATTGAAAAATAGTATTGTGATGTTTTTTGTCTTTTTTAGGTTCGTATTTTTTAGCGAGTTTTCCACCATCTTTTTGAAGTTGAATATAAGGAGGATTACCAATAACGATATCAAAGCCGTCAGTAATGCCAAACATCCACTCGGGGCTAAACCATTGATGTGTGGTTTGTGTATCATAAATATCAGTGTTAGCAATACATTCTGCGGCTTCTGACGAGAAACCGCTGTTTTTTAAGCGTTGTTGAATAAAATTTCGTAGTGCTTTATCTTGATTTCGTAATTTTTCTTTTTGTTTTTGGTCAGAGGTTTCAAAATAAGATTTTCGGAGGACAAAAAGGTCTTCGCGTGCTTTTGTAACATCATCATACTCAAAACTTCGGTAAGTAGGTAATGGGATAAGGGTATCGGTAGTAATGAGTTTTGTTTCAAGATTGGGCAGAGACTCTATGCCATAGTTAGATAGTTCAAAGTTAATTTTTTCTTCTATGAGCAGAGAGATAAAAAAACGGAGTTTAGCGATATGAATAGCAATAGGTTGAATATCAGCGCCATAGATACAATTTTGAATAAGGTAAAGTTTTCTACCATAACCGAGTTCGTTGTGTTCAAATACGTTTTGTATGTGCTGTATGAGCTGTTTTTTAATAGCAGGGTCAAGTACATTTTGTTGTATAGAATGAATTTGTTGTTGTTTCCATTTAAGGTTATGAGGGTCAAGTTTAGAAAGGATATGAACTAATGTATGGAGTACTTCCATAGGAAAAGCGCCTGAGCCTACGGCGGGGTCAAAAATTTTGAGAGTATGAATAGCCTGAATGAGTACATCAGTTTGGTGTTCATTGAAAGGGTTTTCTGTGGAGGAATAGGAAAAAAGAATTTCAATCATATCTTGGATATGATTGTTTGAAGGGTCATGATTGAGCAGAGATGTAGAGTGCGCGCTGTTGAGTAAAGAGGTTTTGAAATAGTGCATTAAGGACTGTTTTACCATGTAATATACAATTTCACGGGGGGTGTAAAAACTACCTGTGGCTTTACGAGCAGTGGTCTGGGTTTCAGGATTATAGGTAGCAAGTAAGTTTTCAAAGATTTTTCCCAACATTTCAGGGTCAAGGGAGATTTGTTGGTCAAAAGGTGTGTTTTCTTCAATAGTAAAATGATAACGGTTAAATATAGAGATTAGTCCTTTGTTTTTGTCAAAGAACAAAATATCGGGTACGTGTGGCTGTTTTTTGGGATTATCAGAGAAGCCATCTATGCGAATTTCTTTACCTGTGGGATTATCAGGGTCATTAGCAGGGATATCCAAACATTCAAATAGGCCACCGTTAAGAAAAGGAATGTTTTTGAATAAGGTAATAATACTGTCAGGGTTATGAAAAAGATTGTGATAACGGTAGTAGGTGTGGTTCATGTAATCAGGGTTTTTACCTTGAAAAGTATTTTCTCTTCGGAATTTTCTTTCATGAACAGGCGTATTAAGAGTAGCAAAAAAGAGGTTTTGTAAAATAGCTTTGTAATAATTGGTATTTTGGGTATCAGTGGGGTTAAAGTTTTTGAGAAAGTTTTTAATTTTTTCGGGTTTGAAGAAATCAGGGTCAATAATCCCTTTTTGTTTCATGAACCAAATAAAAAACAATCGGGTGAGCAAACGAATAACGGCTATATTTCTGCCATTAGTCTGTGCTTCTGCGTCTGCGGGAAAACGGGTGTTTTCTACTGCCCAGTCATACCATTGTGCAATTTCTTGATAAAATTCTTGGGTAACTTTTTCTACGGAAAAAGCCTCTTTTACATCATTTAAGGTAATATAAATACCTTTTTGTGCAAGTAGAGTAAAGCGTTCGGTAGCAGTGCGTACATTTTCATCTTTTCCAAGAACGTAAGTAAAGCGTTTGGGTTCAGTTTGAATTTTATGGTAATTTCCTTCACCATCAAAGCCTGTAAGTTCAGAAACAAAAGTAAAACGCCATTTTTGGGTATCTGGTTGGTGATAGACAATAAAAGCGCCATCAATGTTTTTCCAATACTTTTGTAAGAGGTTACGTAAAGTAACGCGGTTATGTTCAATGGTAATATGGGGTTTTAGTTCTACTTCGTACACTGCAATTTCACGTGTAAGTTCATTTTCTGGTAAGGTGATTTGTCCAAGTTGTACGGCATTTTGTGCTATTTTTGAACTGATATCCAAGTTTTGGGGATAAGTATAAAATTGAGCATTAAAAATTTGTGCTAAAAAGTTTTTCCATTCAGTTCTGTTATAGTGTTGTTTGAATAGTTGATGAATTTGTTCTTGTATCATTTTTTTATTTTGTTTTGTGTTACGAATATACAAATTTAGGTTTTATGTGAATACACAAAAATTCAGATATAACGGATAACTTTTTATCATGTTAAACGCAGTTGTATTATATCAATTTTTGATAATGTGTAAAACGAGATGGATTTTTATGTACTTTTAAGGTATGAATACAGTTAAAACTGCTCTTATTACAGGGTCAAACAAGGGTATAGGTTTTGAAATTGCTCGTCAGTTAGGTAACAAAGGCTATGAGGTTATTGTATCAGGGAGAGATGAAGTTAAGGTAAAAACAGCCGCAGAGAGTTTAGAAAAACAAGATATTCGTGTCAAATCTCTAATAATGGATATTTCAAACAGGAAAAGTATTGAAAAAGCTCAGGGAGAATTAGCCGCCGATAATGTAAAGTTATCTGTATTGGTGAATAACGCCGCAATTTTACTTCATGAGGACAGCAATATTTTTCAGGATATAAGTATTTTGGAAAAAACTATTGCTACGAATGTATATGGTGCTTTGCAAGTAACACAGGCTTTTATTCCACTTTTTGAATATGGTGCAAGAATAGTAAATATATCCAGTGGGGGAGGAAGTTTGAGTGATAGTGTAGGTGGTTGGGCGCCTGCGTATTGTGTATCTAAAACCTTACTGAATAGCATAACCAAACAAATGGCTTACTTTTTATCTGATAGAGGTATTGTAGTTAATGCGGTGTGTCCGGGCTGGGTAAAAACGGATATGGGTGGTAAGAATGCACCGCGTACTGTTGAGAAAGGTGCAGAAACGCCTGTATGGTTATGTACAGAAGCACCTGAACATTATACGGGTTTATTTTTTAGAGATAAACAAATTATCTCATGGTAAACAATCACTCGCATTTGAGCATTATGGTCATATCAGGTTTAACGGGAGTACCAATATCCAGAGATTGTGTAACTACTTTACCTTGCCCTTCATACAAAACTTTAACTTTCATGTTTTCTAACAGATATAAAGCGTCTTTAAGTGCCATACCTTTAAGGTTAGGTATAACTTTGTTGTATATACTGATTTTATCCGGAGTAATTTTGACCGCTTTTTTACCTTGTATAATACTGCTACTTACCCAATTTCCTGTATCTGTACTTTGATAAGCAACAGAGAGTTCGTTATAAATGGTTTGTAAATCTTTGGCAAAGGCTTTTTTAACAGTAGGTAATTCTCCACTGATAGTATTTTTAATATCTTTAAATTCCTGTGCTTTTTGGTTCATAGCAAAAAGTTGGTTAGCAATCTGTTGAAATACAGGTGCGGCTACAGCTGCGCCATAAAATCCTTCTTGGGGTTCATCTAATAGAACGTAGATACTATACACGGGGTTTTTAGCAGGAAAATATCCTACAAAAGAGGCTTCATAGGTTTTTTGATACTGACCATTGATAACTTTTTGGGCTGTGCCTGTTTTACCTGCTATGGCATAGTTAGGAGTGTAAATATTTTTAGCTGTACCTCTTTGCACTACACCTTCTAGCATTTTTTGAATAATAGCAAGGCTTTCTTTGCTACAAATCGGTTGTTTGGATACCTGTACAGGATATTTGCGTATCACTTTGGTTGTTTTTCGGATTTCTTCAACGAGCATAGGTTTTACTCTGTATCCTCCATTAGCGATAGCATTGTAAAAAGTAAGAATTTGTAAGGGAGTAAGTTTAGCATTATATCCTATGGATAACCAAGGTAAAGTAGTAGCATTCCATAAGCGTTTATCTTCAGGTTTAATAAAATAAGGCGTAGGTTCACCGAGAATTTCTATACCTGTGGGTTCAGTTAAGCCAAAGCGTTCTAAATGATTAAAAAAACTAACAGGATTTTTACCGTAGTACTTTTGTATCATACGAGCATGATAAATATTACTGGACTCTTCAAATGCTTTTTGTGCAGTAAGAAGATAATGGGGTTTAGTATCGGTCATAGTTCGGTCATAGAACTGCCATTTTCCTCCGCCTGTCTGCAAGGTTTCTGAACTAGTAACATACTTGTCTTCTATACAGGCAAGCATACTGGCTAATTTGAATGTTGAACCTGGTTCTATGGGCTGTGCCAAAGCATATTGATAAATTTCAGGATAATTGGCTACAGCTCTTAATTTACCTGTTTTTACTTCCATCACTAATGCCACGCCGTATTTAGCCTGTGTGGTTTTTACAGCCTGTTTTAATGCTTGATAAGTAATATCTTGTATCTGTACGTCTAAAGTAGTAACTACGTCATAACCGTCAATGGCTTCTACTTCACCTGCTTCCATAACGGGCTGAAATTCTGTGCCTACTTTCTGCATAATTTTTTTGCCTTCTGTACCCGAAAGTTCTTTATTAAAAGCATATTCTATCCCTGTACCAAAAACTTTGCGGTTAGTATCATAGTAAATTTGACCTATGGTTTTGCGAGCTAAACTGTCATACGGGTAAGTACGAAGCTCTTTTTTCTCAAACCGAATACCTGTATTTCCTGTTTTATATCTGAAAAAAGGCCATTTTTTTAGGCGTTCTTTTTCATCAAAAGAAAGTGGGCGTTTGTTGATAATATAATAGGCTTTTTTACTGTATCTTGCTTTGAGAAGTTGTTCACGGTATTCTTTTTTGGTAGCATCTCCAAAAAAACGGGAAAGGCTGTCTGAAAGAGAGTCTAAACTATTATGAAAATACCGTAGACTGTCTTTTCCCTTCGGAAAACGCGTGTCCCAACTGAGCATAAAATACGGCGTGCTGATAGCCAGAATGGCATTGTTTTGTGCAAGGATATTTCCTCTGCCTGCTTCTATAAGTTCTTCCCTAATAATATTCTGTGCCGCTTTTTTTTCCCATTTTTCATTACTGATAAACTGTAAGTTAATTACTTGGGCAATAATAACTATACCAAACAAACAGACAAAGACAAATATGATTTTTCCGCGTGCTGTAATTTTCCTGTTTGTACGCATTGTTTTTTACTTTTTTGCAAAGTTAAGATATATTTTGACAAAGTTTAGATACTCTATTGTGATAGCTTTATTATTTTTGGATTTTTATTTGCACAAAACCATGAAAAAATCACTTTGTATTTTATCCACTATAACAATACTATTTATTAGTCAGTTTTTTACTGCATGTTCTCCCAAAACACTGATAACACAGGCTACCGAACAGGATTGTTATTTCTCAGATGTAGCCTTTAAACAAGATTCTTTAAATAAACTCAACCAAAAGCGTGCAGATACCACAGGATACGCTCTGTTGCTTAAACAGCGTTTTTCTCAAAATGCATTAGATATTTCCAAAGATGTGGAAGTATACGAATTGCTGTATGAGTTTGCTATGGCAGAGAGAAATAATGATAAAGAAAAATTGTATCAAACACATGCTAAAATTCAACAAAAAATATCTTTGGCACAGTTGCAAGTATCCAGTGTGCTATCTGAATTAAATTGTGAAGTAAATCGCACATTGGAAGCACAAAAAGCATTAGATGGCTGGATAAACAAGAAAAATAATCAGCTTACCGTATATTCTATTGTATTAGGAAGCATTACGGACCTTATGGGAATTATTTCAAATGGAAGTTCTTTTGTAGCCAATAACGAAAATACACTTACTATTATTACCGTAACTTTGGCTACCTATTATGGAGTTAGAACACTGATACTACGTAAAAAAACCTTATTAGAACACCAAAGAAACCATATCAAAGATATTTTAGATAAGCCTGAAAAAAGTAAAGTGTACTTGCCCGTAGTATGGAATTTTTTAAGTAAACCTTATTATGATGAGAGTAAAAAATTAGTTACAGAATTAGAAATTATCCAAAAGGAATGGGAGAAATATGGCTATCCCGAAGATAAAAGCAGTAAGAAATATGCAGGCAAAATAAACTTGCATAAATCTGACAAAGGAGGCTATACTTCTGATGATTTAGATATACGCGTGGAGATGCTTAAGATTATCATTCAAGAAATTAACACTATCAACTACGATTTAGAACAGTTACAGCATGAAACGCTGATTAAATAAAGAGATTAGTTTTCACAATAGCTTTTGACCACATAACCTTTTATCTTGTTTTCTGCGGCTTTTCTAACTTTTTCACAGAATTTTTGATTATTGTAGGTTTTTTGCGAAGTTACATCAAAACTAACCATTATTTTGCTACCTTCGGTTTTTGGTCTTATTTCTCCGATTTTGCTCTCCACGCTTTTAGCAATTTCTGCTCCGTCTGCACGAATAGAAGCGGTAATTTTTAATTCTAGTGCCATAAGCATAGCTTCATCATTTTGATTAGTTTCAAAAGCTATCTTAAAGGTTTTCTTTTGTTGTGCAAAACTGAATGCACTAAACAGAATTACGAAAATCCCAGATAAGACTATTTTTTTCATAGTGAAAAATTACAGCGTAAAAGTGAGTGAGTATATTCGTATTAATACGTATTTTTACTCAAAATTCAAAGATGTTTTTGTGCCTTCTGTACAGTTTTTACATATTTCAATATTTGCTCTACCTTTAAGTATCTGCTCTCTGAACTGTCTGTATTTTGCATTTCTCCATATTTCTTTGAAAGATTGTTCTTTTATATTGCCCATTTCGTACTGTGCGTCTTTATCAAAACAACAAGGTAAAACTTTACCGTCCCAAGTAAATACGCAACTATGCCACAATTTCCAACAATGATTAAGCAATTTGTTTTTAATTACAAATTTACCTTCTTTATTTTGTGTGTACCTACGGTACTCTTCGTTTTCAGGGATAAGAGAACTGCCCTGTTCATAGTTGTATACCTGAGCGGTTTTGAGCTGAAGTTCATCTACTTGCCAAGTTTTAGCAAGCTGTTTTATTTCCTGTATCTGATGTTCATTGTGCTTGAACACGATAAACTGCAATATCACATGCGGATAGTGTACTTTTCGGCGCTGTTTTTCCTGAACAATGTTATGAATACCTTGTATTACTTTTTCCAAATTGCCGCCAATTCTATATTTTTGATAGCTTTCTTGTGTAGTTCCGTCCATAGAGATAATTAAACGGCTGAGTTTGCTATCTACTATTTTTGTAGCATTTTCTGCGGTAAGATAATGACCATTAGTACTGGTAGCTACATACATTTTTTTTTTGCGTGCATAAGCTACCATGTTGTGAAATTCAGGGTTAAGGTACGGTTCTCCTTGAAAGTAAAGGATTAAATACGGTGTATGAGTGTGTACTTCATCTATAATCTTGGAAAACGTACCCATAGATAAATTTCCCGTAGGACGAGTAAAACTTCTTAACCCTGACGGGCATTCAGGACATCTTAGGTTACAGCTTGTAGTTGGTTCTATGGATACACTTACAGGATACCCTTTATGCAGATTGTTATGCAATAACCTGCTGATTTGATAAGAAAACCAAACTCTTAATATATTCCACAATCTTGGTAGTGTCAGTGTGCGGATGAACTGTATGGTGTCGTAGCTGAGCATGGTTACACAACAGGTTCTACAACTACGGCAGTTCCATAAGCCAGCACTTCGGTTACGCCGTTCATTACTTCATTAGACTCATAGCGCATGGCAATTACAGCATTGGCGCCTGCTAGTTCCGCTTGGTGTATCAGTTCTGAATAGGCTTCTTGGCGTGCTTCTTCGCAAAGTTTGAGATAAGCAGTAATTTTTCCTCCAAACAGCGTTTGAAGTCCGCCCATTATATTACCACCCAGACCACGTGAACGTACAGTGATACCCCTCACTACTCCGAGATGTTTTACAATTTTGCAGCCTTCAAGGTTGTTGGCTGTGGTTACAAGAATTTTCATAACGGACAAAAATAACAAAATCTTTGTTCTGTAATCACAAAAACTGACCAAGCCACAAAATGAACAAAAAAGATATACTTTTGTACTATGGAATATCCTTTGGTGTCTGTGGTGATACTCAATTATAATGGCAGACAATGGTTAGAAAAATTTTTACCTTATTGTATGCAGACTATTTATCCTGCTGTACAATGGATAATAGCAGATAATGCCTCCACAGATGATAGTGTTGAATATGTAAAAGCTCATTTTACCACAGTTGAGATAGTGCAGTTTGATACTAATAAAGGCTTTGCCAAGGGAAATAATGATGCTATACCTTATTGTAAAGGAGAGTATGTAGTTTTACTCAATTCAGACGTAGAAGTTACTTCAAATTGGCTTGAGCCTTTGGTAAAAAGAATGCAAAGCAACGCACAGATTGCGGCTATTCAACCTAAAATACGTTCTTTTTATCACAGAACGCATTTTGAGTATGCAGGTGCGTCAGGTGGATTTTTAGATAAATATGGTGTGCCTTTTTGTAGGGGCAGAATGTTTCAGCACTGTGAGGAAGACAAAGGGCAATATGACGAAGCTATACCTGTTTTTTGGGCAACAGGGGCATGTATGATGTTTAGAAAAAGTGTATGGGAAGAAATTGGAGGATTAGATGATGATTTTTTTGCTCACATGGAAGAGATAGACTGGTGCTGGAAAGCACAATTAGCAGGTTTTGAAATATGGTGTGAACCCAAGAGTATAGTATATCATGTAGGCGGAGGCACATTAGCTGTGGAAAACCCTAAAAAAACTTATCTTAATTTCCGTAACAGTCTGTTTATGCTGTATAAAAATCTGCATTCATCTCAATTATGGCGTACAATATTTCTGCGTTTGTTGCTTGACGGATTAGCAGGAGCATTTTACTTACTCAAAGGCAAACTCAGGCATGTATGGGCTATTGTCAAGGCGCACTGGTGTTTTTTCAGAAACTTACGATATTACAAAGAAAAACGCAATTTTGTACAGATGCTTGCCAAAAAAAAAGTAGATTTATTTCCCAAAAACATCATTATTGAGCATTTTATAAGAGGAAAAAAAAACTACACAGATGTACGCAGTAAGGCGAGTCTTTAAATTTTTATTGATTAGTCTTTTGGGCGTGTCCTTCACCCTTCGGCAAGCTCAGGGTTCAGGTCGGCGTGCTACGCACTACGCTATCGCTTCGGTGCTTCACTTCATTTCGCACAGTGCTGACGCACTTGCTTCGCATGCCTCACGCAGTGTACTTGCAGGCGTACATAAATGTACATTCCGCAAAAAACTTTTTTCTTTAATCACGTTTAATGGCAGAATTTTTGTAGAATATTTATTTTATTAAAACAAACATTATTATTTTAGTTTTGCTAATCTGTTCGTTTACAAGTTTTTCTCAAATGGAAAAAGGTAAAATCAGCGGGGATATAGAGTTTGGGCTGGGTATTTACAAAACCAATGTATGGAACAGACAATTAGATAAAGATACCACAGGTAAAACTGGAGCGGGTTTAATTCAACTCAAAGGTGATTATGCTATCCATGAACGTATAGGTATAGGGTTAGTGATGGAGCGATATGGCTTTATCCAATCAGATAGCAATAAAAAAGAAGGCGATAAAGCATTTTCCTATAACTTTGCTATTCAGGCAAAGGTATACGCTTTAAGAACAGATAAAATAGATGTATATGCAGGGCTAAATGTTGGATATGCAGTAATTAACGTATATGATGGCAAAAGTCGTTATATGTACCAAAGTACAGGGTTTAATGGGGGTATAGATGCAGGATTAAGGTGGTTTATATTTGGTCCGGTAGGACTTGTAGTACAAGGACAGTACGCTATGTATAACTTTAATGCTGATGACGGTGCGGTCATTCGTATAAGGGCAAGCGGTACGAATATGCACATAGGTTTGTGTGCCAGATTTTAATTTTACCTTGTTTTATTTGTACTTTTGCTTTTCCACAGGCACCCAGAGATTAGCAGGATTGATACCCGGAAAACCACTAAATTCAGTATAGGCTTTAAAGTTCTGAAATCTATCACTAGCAATAATAATGTTTTGAGGTGACCAAAGTGGAATACAAGGCTGTTGTTCATGAATAATAGCCATAAGGGCATGATATAAAAACTTGGCTTTTTGTAAATTTTTGCCATTTTTAATACTTTCTACAAAAGAGTCTGTACTACCATTTCCAAAACCTGTATAATTAGCGCCTTTATTTTCCCAATTTTTACTATGCCAGAAGAGTTCAGGGTCTTGAAAATCGGCGTCTTCTATATTTTCAGCAAGAAACATATCAAATTCGTGGTTTTGTAACGCTTTTACATAATCTGCAAGGTTTTTTTCTTCTACGGTAACCCCTATACCCACATATCCTAGAGAGCGGGTAATTAGATACCCTATTTTTCTATTATCAGGGCTGAGGTTATTGATTAAAAAGGATACCACAAAATCCACTTTTTTATCCCCGATAATTTTATCCAAGATACCGTCATTGTCCGTATCTTTCCAACCTGCATCAGCAAGGAATTGTTTTGCTTTTTTAAGGTCATATTGTTGTAAGGGTAAATTAGGATTATAAGAAACTTCTTTGGTAGGTGAACCTGGCGCATTTATCCGTACTCCGTATCCTTTGAGAATAAATTTCATCATACTGTCCACAGGTATGGCATAGGAAACAGCACGTCTTACCTGAATATCGTCAAAAAAAGGAGTTCTATTTTCAGGTTTTACATTGAGTCCAATATAAGAATAGGCTAATGTATTTGCTTTACGCACACGGTAGTGATAATAGTTACTATCTAATTTTTCTATATCATTAAATTCTTTTGCAGGAATGTTGTAAATGAGGTCTAAATCACCTAATTTGAGCATAGTAATAGTTACTGACATTTCTTTTACCGTTTTGTATATCAATTTTTTAGGATACGCACCGAATATCAACTCACTTTGTTTTTTCAATTTATCGCCCCACCAGTTTGTTTTTCTTTCTAGCACTATCTCATCATTAGGTATCCATTTAACTACCCTGTATGCCCCTGAACCATAAATTAAAGAAGGATTATGAATATTGGCGCTGTCTGTAAAAAATTTGGCGAAATTTTGCAGAAGAGGCTCATCTTTAAGTTTTTCCTTTTCTTTTTTTAACTGTTGTAAAGTAAATTTGGACATATCATCTTGACGGTCATAAAAGTGCCTCGGAATTACAGGAATGGGATAAACAATATTTTCTCCAATACCTTCAGCTACAAATATCTTAAATTTTTTCTTGTCTTTCTTGTCTATGATAATATCATTAATTCCAGAGAAAAACTGTTTGAGGTAGGTGCAGTTTATGAGAGGGTTGTAAATAGCTTTGAGTGTAAAAAGCACATCTTCAGCAGTAATGGGCAGGCCATTGTCCCAAGTAGCTTCTTCACGTATTTCACATAAATAATATGAAGAGTCTCTGGAAGCAACAGGCATTTTTTTGAGTAACCAAGGCGATCTTTGCATTCTATCAGGGCTAACAATGGTTAAGTACTGAAATACTTGATTGGTAATAATTTTATCTATATCATCAACTACAAGAACGGGATTAATTGCAGTGGGGTCTTCAGGATGTCTGATATACACAGCGTCACCTGAGGGTTTAAGAGGTTCAGTATTCTGGGCACTCACAAAAAACAGGCTTGCCCAACAAAGTAACAGATACACAAGTAGCTTCATTATGGGCAAATATACAAAGGAATATGAAAATCACAACAGTATCAAAGCTATTTTTGCGGCATATTAAGAAAGTACAGGGTCTCTCCTGAAAGTCTGTCTGTATATTTTTCTTGGATATATGGTAAAAATATACTGTCCAGTTTTGCAGTTTTGTTTATTACTATATGATTGATATTGTATTTTTTTACAAATTCTAATTTGCTTTCGCTGAGGTTTCTGAAAGTTTTTTCTGCTTTTTGCTTTTCTACGTATTGATAAAAAGGAAAAAGCGGGATATATAGTTTGTCTAAGTCATAACTTTCTTTTGCAGGTTGTAACTCACAAATATTCAGAGCAAAAAAATCTCTCGGGTTTTTATTTTGAATGTAAGGTTTTGGAAAACCATGAAAATAAAGATACCAGATATATTTGTTATCTATAAGCATAGCACCGTATTGAGAAAATTTGTGCTTGTTGTTTCTAATAAAACTTATATACTCCTTACTATACTCATTTTTGTAGCTTTTTATTTCGTTTTGGGAAGCACGGATAGCCGAATAAATCAAAATAAGACCGTATGCTAGTATAGATAAAACACCAATAACTTTCTTTTTTTCTGAGCATAATTCTAATAATAAATTTGCATACAAAAACACGAACAGAATAAAAACAGGTGCCGCTATACAAGCAAAAAACTGTTCGCTATCACTAATATAATATAGTATTTGCCAAACTAAAAAACTCACTAAAATGCTCACTACTAAAAAATAAACTATAAGACGGATATAATCGTCCTGCACGAGTTTTTCCCTGATATTCTTCCACAACAAAATACTTAAAAATATGAGAACAGATAAGCCCAATAACCACGCAAAACCAATCTCAAAAGCATCTTTAAGGAGTGTATTCATAAAAGAAAAATCAGAAAATCTTTTCCAAAAATATACCTGGTTTCCTGTCGGATTAACGATATAGTTCTGTTTAGGGTGAAACACATAAAACAAAATCAGGTATATACCTGTAAGCAATGATGAAACAATAATATAGAAGACAGATATATCTTTCTTGTTTATCCATACCCATAGTATAATACAGGAGATTAAAGCAAATATTGCAGGTGCGGTTGTAATGTAAAAAACAGGTATAAAAAGTAAACTCAGGACAGCAATTGTGTATTGTTTTTTTTGCATCAGCAATATAAAAACTAACAAAATCATCATTATTGGACTGTGCTTAGGAAGTTGAATAAGAGAATTTACCCAGTATAAAGTATAGTTACCATATATTTTTACTGTAAGCCCTCCCAAACCCACAGGTTTAATAAAAAAGAAAAAAATAGGAACAATAAAATGATACCATGACAAAGTATTGTTTTTTACAAAATTTTTTATTATCGCTAATAATCCAATGTAAAACGTAGAGAAATAGATAGTAAATACGATTACTTTGCGCACAAGATAGTTGTTTTCTATATGAAAAACAGCATTAAACCCTGCCTGCAACCAGGGAGTAAAATAATGATAAGGATTAACATGATTAGGTTTTATCTGCAAATAGTCTATGTTTGTGCTTTCTATACCTGTATAATAGATAAATTCACTTAAACGCACATAATATATAGTATCTATGTTGTATAAAGAAGGATAAGATGCAGAATATCCTAAATTAAACAAGTAATTGATTATACTCAATATTACGAGAGATACCCCCCATACCCAGTGAGCAATGTGTACTTTAAACTGAAATTTGATAGTAGTTTTATTCCATAATCTGTTTTTATATGCATACAGAGCCATAACTAGTGTAGGTATCCATATAGCATTCATTACAGTTATGCCTTTTGTACGTATAAAAGCAGTTATCCATACTATAAAAATTGCTCCTATTACATTACTGACAAACAGATGTGTATATTGGTCTTTAATTTGAACTCTGCATAATGTGAGTATACAATACCCTATTGCATATAGTATTAAAGCATATAAAAATGTATAAAAAACGAATATCATACTAAAAAATATAGTTGGGCAGAATTACAAATATGCAAAAATAAAACTTACTTTTTATTTTTCATACTTGTTCATGTTTTTCATTATAGTTAAGGTCTTTGCCAAACGTTTCGTGTAAGCCGTATAATGCCCACAAAGCAAGTCCTGCACTAAAAAATGCCGTAATTATAGCAGAAGTAATAGTACCTGCAGGTTTAAGCAACTGAAATAATGTAGTTAATATAATCACTGAACCGCGTACAAAATTAGGGGTAGTTGTAGTAACTGTGGCACGTAGATTAGTCCCAAATTGTTCAGAAGCAATAGTTACAAATACCACCCAATACCCTGTACCCATACCTAATACTAAATAAAACCAATAAAACGTTTCTAAATTCATAGGTACAGTTAAAAAAATGAGTGAGGTTATTAGAGAAAACAAGATAAAAATAATTACCGCTTTCTTACGAGATTTGAGTATCTGACTTAATGTACCACTGAGTACATCACCTATGGTAAGACCGATGTACGTGTACATAACTACGCGTGCTTGGTCTACTTTTGCAGTATTTGGGATAAGTCCAAAAGCACGGGCAAATTCAGAAGAGAGTGTAGTCAAAATACCTACTACATACCAAACAGGCAAACCATTAAGAATACATTTGAGGTATGTTAAGAATCTTTTTCTATCTGTAAAAAGCATTAAAAAATTTCCTCTACTTATGTTTTCCGCCTGCTTCATTTGTTTGAACATACCAGATTCGGAAACACCTACCCGTAACAACAACAGTACTAAACCTAATACTCCCCCTACAAAATAGCTTAATTTCCAATCCTGAAAATACTGATATACAATACCTGCGGCTACGGCGCCCATTGCGCCCATAGAAACCACTATCATAGTACCATAACCGCGTTTTTCTTTACTCATCATTTCTGCTACCAAAGTAATACCTGCTCCGAGTTCTCCTGCTAATCCTACCCCTGATACAAACCGCATAATAGCATACGCCTCTAAATTGTAAAATGGAAAATCGGCTACCATTCCGTTGAGAATGTTTGCAATAGAATACATCATGATAGAACCAAAAAGCACTGATAGCCGCCCTTTTTTATCTCCGAGAATGCCCCACAAGATACCACCTATTAGCATACCGCCCATTTGCATATTAAGCAAAAACAGGCCTACACGCTCCATATCTTTTGGGTCGTTAATACCAATAGCTTGTAAACTTGGAAATCTTACTATGCTGAATACAATAATATCATAAATATCTACAAAATAGCCTAACGCGGCAACAATAATAACGGTATACGTGGAACGGCTGGTTTTCATAAATCCGTATTTTTGTGATAATGATTTAGTTTTTTGTATAAAGATAAAACAGATGCTTATTCTACAATACTTAACTCCATTTTAATGTCTTTCAAAGGCTTATCCTGTGCATTTTTTGCCACTTTCGCAATTTTATCTACTACCTCCATACCTGAAACCACTTCACCAAACACCGTATATTGCATATCTAAATCAGGTCTTCCGCCCAGTTCGTAGTACATTTTTTTCTCTGCATCAGTGTATTTTATGCCAAAATAATTCTCCATCATAGTTAAATCTTCGGGCTTTACGGGTCCAGCTTGTACAATGTAAAACTGCGAACCACTGGATTCTCTTTCAGGGTTCATTTGGTCAGGTAAACGTGCTGCGGCTAATGCACCCCGCTTATGTAAATGATTTCTTTTAATTTCTGCTTTGAGATTATATCCAGGTCCGCCTTGTCCAGGAGGAATTTTAGAATTTGGGTCTTTGGTAGTAGGGTCGCCGCCTTGTATCATAAAACCATCAATAACTCTGTGAAACGTACTACCGTTCAAAGTCTTCTCTTTGGCTAATTTGAGAAAATTATCTCTGTGTAAAGGAGTATCATCATATAAGGCTACAACAATATCGCCCATAGAAGTTGTAATTTTCACTTTTTTGAGTTTAGATACATCAATTTTAGGTAGTTCCTGAACTTTCTCCGTAGTATTAGTAGCAGACACCTGTTCTGTACCTTGCTCTTGATTAGTTTTTTCCTTACAAGCACATAAGGCAAGTACACATACAGTAACAAATAGTTTTATTTTCATAGTGCAAAGAAATAAAAAAAACATCAGTAAAGTGCATTTTTGAACCTTTTTATTTGCAAGTTCGCTTAATCAGAACTATTTTTGCTGTATCTTTGTATTATTTATATACATTCTAAACAAGTATGGAACTATATACCGAATATACTCCCAATCCTGATACCATGAAATTTGTGCTTACTAAAGTCATTATGCCTTTGGGAACAGCAGAATTTACAGATTTTGATACTGCAAAACGTTCAGGATTAGCCACAGAACTATTTGCTATGAACTTTGTAAACCGTGTATTTTTTGGGGCAAATTTTGTAACCATAACCAAACGCCCTGAATTTGAATGGGACGCTATTATTCCGCATATTGGAGAAGTAATTCTCAAATATGTACAATCAGGCAAACCTGTTATAGAACAAAATGAAAAAGCCGAAGATACAGAAACAGACCCTATTGTTAAAAAAATTAAAGAGCTTATAGAAACGCATATTCGCCCTGCCGTAGCTATGGACGGCGGAGATGTGATATTCAAAGACTTCAAAGACGGTGTAGTACATCTACAAATGCAGGGTTCTTGTCATGGCTGTCCATCTTCTGCACTTACGCTCAAAGCAGGTATTGAAGGACTTCTAACCCGCATGATACCCGAAGTAAAAGAAGTTGTTCAAGTTTAGAAAATTTTTATCACTGATTTTCAATGTATTACATACCAAAGTTAAAGTTAACTTTACTTTGGTGTTTTTTTTTCTTAACTTTGAGTTTAATTATTAACTAATAAGTAAGTTATGAAATGTGTTGTAATTGCTTTCTTTGCTACTGTATCCTGGATTTTACCCTGCTTTTCCCAAGAAGTGTCTTTTGAAGAAAAGAAAAAAATTGCGCAGAGCTACGGATATACAAAAGATAACTCTGCTAACATAGAAGCTATCTATATGATACACTTGCTTAGAGAAAACCCTTTATTACCTGAAAGCAGAGATTTAAAATTAAAACTTTTTGCGTGGATGCAAGATACAGATGACGTAATGGTCTATTATGACACTCCCGAAGCCAAAGAAATAGAAATCTCCTCATTTCAATATAAAAAAGACCTTCTACAACAGTACATCAATGGTTGTTCTATATTTGACCTTACTAACCCCGATAAAATGAAAGACGCCGAAGCGGATATCCCTATGGGCATGAAATTCGTTTGTGAAGCCTATGAAAAAATTGTTAATACCACAAATACTCCTTCCCATTATTATTATGAAGCCCAATGTGAAAAATATCTCGGCAGAAGAACCGCAAAAGGTATAGCAGAAGCTAATACTAAAAAACCTAATAAATAAACTATTCTAAACATCACAAATTCCAAATTAACAAATAAAATAACTTCATCAGAGCGCTATACTTCAAAAAAATAGCGCTTTTTTTTTTTGCATATTCACAAAATTTTTAATTTTGCACTATGTCGACCAAATTTTTTACCAATAACCATGACAATACACTCATTCAGAAATTTGAAGGTGTATTTCAGCATAACCCAAACATTCATTGCTTTGATATTTTAGTAGGCTACTTCAGAGCATCAGGATATTTTCGTGTTCGCCCTCTACTTGAAAAAGTACCTAAAATACGCATTCTCGTAGGAATAAATATAGATAAACTGATTCAAGAAGCACAAGAAAAAGGTATGGGCTTTTTCAAAAACATACAAAAAACCAGAGAAGAGTTTATGGCGAATATCAAAGAAGACATTGCCCATGCGAATTATGATTATGATACCGAACAAGGCATGATACAATTTATAGAAGACATCATTAGCCAAAAAGTCCAAATCAAAGCGCACCCTGATAAAAAAATACATGCCAAAGTATATATTTTAAGACCCGAACCCTTTAATCCTCATACGCCTGCTTCGGTTATTACAGGTTCTTCTAACCTTACAGACGCAGGATT
>CALIZB010000029.1 GCA_938028625.1 uncultured Bacteroidia bacterium
TCTTCTAGCGTTACTTTGTTGCTTTCACTTTCTAAAAACTGTTGTATTTTAACCTCACGTTTGAGTAGTTCAGATAAAAAGCCCTCTATTATTACAAAATTAGATTTACTTCGTAATAAGTACTTAATAGCAAAATCAAAACGTACTAATTTTATACGTTCAGGTTCTTTTTTCTTCGGCATGAGCAAAAATAAGAAAAATTACAGTTTCTCAATTTCCTCTTCGCTTAATCCTGTAAGTTCTATAATAATTTCTATACTTAATCCTTTTGCTTTCATTTTTTTAGCTGTTTCTTTGATACCTTGTTCTAAACCTTCTTTGATACCTTGTTCTCTGCCTTTTTCTATTCCTTTTTGTTCTGCAAATTCTAATTTTATTTGTTCTGTTTGGGCAATACTCGCCCTGTAACGTAGTTCGTCTATATGTTTTTCATATTCTTTACGTTCTTTTTCAGGTAATTTCAAAACATCTAATTGTTTTTTCGCTTCTTTTAAGCCTTTGGCTTTGAAATTATTTAATACTTCATCTGTTTTTAAGAAATATATCCACTCGTCTAAACCGTCTTTGGTTTTTTCATCAAACTTATTGACCATGAGTAAATAGTATTCAGGGTACAATTCATGAACATGTTTTTTCTTAAATACTTTTTTCTGATTTTCACTTAATTGCAAAGTATCTTTAAGATGTATGCCTGTAAATTTGGTTTTACCGTGATAGATGTAATCTTTACCTTGTCCGAGTTCAAAGTAAATGATGTTAATAGAGATTATTTTTCGCACTTTGGAATAAGCCTCACCGCTGTAAATGTGTTCTGTAATGAGTTTTGAAGTGCTGTATAACATTCTGTAAAAATAATCTAATTCATCTTTATTTTGTATCTCAATGATAACGAGCTCTTTGCCGTCAAGTTCTGCGAGTATATCCACACGGTTGGATTTATCTTCTAGCGTTACTTTGTTGCTTTCACTTTCTAAAAACTGTTGTATTTTAACCTCACGTTTGAGTAGTTCAGATAAAAATCCCTCTATTATCACAAAATTGGACTTATTTCGTAACAAATACTTGATAGCAAAATCAAAACGTACTAATTTTATTCGTTCTGGTTCTTTTTTCTTGGGCATGAGCAAAAATATAAAATTTTTACTTGTTTTTCAGATACTTTTTTGACCAGATACCATATTTAAGAATACAATAAATTGCCCTGAAACCGTCCTTCCAACCAATTTTTTTACCCTCTTCATACGTTCTGCCATAATAGGAAATGCCTACTTCATAAATTCTTATACCTTTAATCCTGCTGATTTTTGCAGTAACTTCGGGTTCAAAGCCAAAGCGTTTTTCTTTAAGGTACAAACTTTGAATAATTTCACGCCTGAACATCTTATAGCAGGTTTCCATGTCAGTCAAATTCAGGTTTGTAAACATATTAGATAGAAAAGTAAGAAACTTATTTCCTATACTATGCCAAAAAAACAAAATTCGGTGTGGTTTACCACCCATAAAGCGAGAACCAAAAACTACATCAGCAAAGCCATTGAGTATAGGTTTGAGCAGGATATTATACTCTTCGGGGTCATATTCCAAATCGGCGTCTTGTATAACGACAAAATCTCCCGTAGCTTTTTCTATACCTGTATGAAGTGCGGCGCCTTTGCCTTGATTTTTTTCATGCTTATGATACTGAATATTCAGGTCAGGGTTTTCTTTCTGATAGCGTAAAATAGCCTCTTCGGTATCATCTTTGGAACAGTCATTAACAATAATTACTTCTTTTAGGATATTATTGGTGAGTTGAACAGCTTTAACTTTATTTAGTATCAGGTGTATGGTTTTGCCTTCATTATAGGCAGGAATAACGATAGAAAGCGTTTGAAAAGACATAGCCGCAAAATTAACAATTCATTTCTTAATCAAAAGTCAAAAATGGACAAATGCTTTAATCCAATGTTTTTATCATGGCAATATGTGCCACAGCGTCTTCCCATATTATGCCTGTCCCTTGCTGAACAAAGCCAAAACTTTCATAAAACTTTTTTAAGTATGCTTGTGCTTGCAAGTAAACAGTGCTTCCTTTGGGGCATTGTTGTAAGGCTATCTCCATTATTTTTTTACCTAACCCTTGATTTCTATACAAAAAATGCGTACATACCCTTCCAATAGTGTAGAGTTCATCTTTTTTATACACACGAGCATAGGCAACTAATTGTTTAGGCTGTGTTTTATGAATGGCATATAGTAAAATATGCGTAGCAATTAGGTCATAATCATCGGGATCTACGTACCAACAACGCTGTTCTGTGCAAAAAACTTCTGTGCGCAAGCGAAAGATATTTACCGCATCAAAAAAAGAAATTTGTTCAGGTTTTAGAATAAGAACTTCTATTTGCATAATACTTATCGGTTGAGAGCACCTATAATTTCAGTGATATTTTTTATGTTATGTTCATCAAGCCAGTCGTTCATTTCTATTGCCATATCCACAAAGCCTTGAATATCATAATAATATATCATAGTTCCTACACCGACTAACGTAGCACCGCACATCATCATTTCCAAAGCATCTTTTCCCGTAAGCACGCCACCTGTACCTATAATAGGGATTTTAACGGCTTTGTAAATATCATTAACCATTTTTAACACTAATGGTTTAATTCCAGGTCCAGAAACACCTCCTACCTTGTTTGCCAGTATAGGCATACGGCTTTCCAAATCAATAAGCATACCTGGACCAAAAGTGTTAAAACAACATAATCCGTCTGCACCTGCATCTTCGCATGCCTGAGCAATCTCAACAGGATTTTCTACATTTGGAGACATTTTAATTACAACAGGAATATGTGTTTTAGATTTACAAATCTTGGTAACTTCTGCGGCTTTTACACGTGAACACGCTAACGGCTTTCCAAACTCATCTTCTATATTCGGACAGGATATATTGACTTCTATCAAATCGGGTTCAAGTTCTGTGATAGCTTCTGTAATCATTCCATAATCTGTTTCTGAAGATGCAATCACATTAGCAATAAGGGGGACACTCTTATTTTCCTTGTAGATACGTAGTTCTTCTTTAGCTTTTTCAATTCCTGCATCAGGCACCCCTACGGCATTGATAAAATAATGTTCTGTTCCTAGCATAACGGGATTTTTATGCCCCTGATGCGGCGTAAGCCATATAGACTTTGTTGTTACACCACCTAATTTTCCTTTATGAGCAACATGTATAAGAGAATTTGCTGTAATACCCATAATTCCCGAAGCTAATACTATAGGATTAGTAAAATGAACCCCTGCAAAGGTTACAGACAAATCAGCCATAGTTTAGATAGAAACAGCCATTAAAGTTATGAGTAAAAACAGAGCTAGAACCATTAGGGCATAAATCAGCTGTTGTTTTTTCTTAATTTTAGCTCTTAAAATATCATTTTCGTTACGCAGGCGTATTTTATCTTGTATATGTCCGATAGAACGCCCGATTTTGGAAATGCCATTTCTATCTTTGACGACATACGAATATGCACCTTGCTCAAAACATTCAATTGCTACATGAATGTCCTCTTGCCCTGACCACATAATTACAGGCATGTCAGGGTACTGTTCATGAATTTTTTTTAGGGTATCTATACCGTTTATACCAGGTAGATAATAATCTAAAATGATAAAGTCAGGGTTAAGGTGTAGATTTTTTAGACACTCTTCACCTGTTTTGAAAGGAGTTAAATGATAATCAGAAATAAACTTTTTTATCTGATGGTCTAACATCATGATATACGTATCGTTATCTTCTACCACAAAAAAACTTAATGTGCTGTTATGTGTACTTGACATATTGTGTTGCAAGTTACAAATTTTTAGATAACATTGTTGTTTTTGTAAAAATCTAAATGTTTAGCTTAAACTGCATGGGTAGCAGTATTTCTGTTCCTTCTATACGGTAAATGGGAACATCTTTCATGCCTGTAAGCAAAATAACCGTAGGCTGACCTGAAAGTTGTTCATACTCTGCCATAACCTGCCTGCATGCACCGCAAGGACTAACAGGCACAGGATATTCAAATTTATCTGTTACTGCTGTAACGGCAATTTTTGCAATTTCCTTACCATACCCCAAAGCACCTGCCTGAAAATAAGCTACCCTCTCTGCACATAGCCCTGACGGGTATGCTGCATTTTCTTGGTTATTCCCTACGATAATGGTTTTTCCATCTTTAAGCAAAATAGCCGCCCCTACATAAAATTCAGAATAAGGAGCATACGCATTTTTACAAGCATTTCTTGCCGCAAAGATGAGATTTTGTTCATCTGTGGTTAACTCATTCCATTTCTCTATGATTGTGTATGAGTATTCTGTTTTTATGATTTTCAAGGTTAATACGTTTAGATTACAAATGTACTTAAATGTAAAGTGTTTTCAAACTAGATATTGTAAATTTAGTGGAGTAGCGGATAGTATAGAAAACTTCCACAAAGAATGTCGATTTATTTTTTCTGTTTTTCTATGTCATTTATGAGATGGTGGTCAGATGGTATTTTGTAAGAAAATCTTCGTCTATATTCAGTGTTTTTTGTATGAGTTCTATGTCCATGCCATTGTTTAACATAAATTTAATCATATTTACTTTTTCTTGTTCTGCCCGTTGTTTTTCTTCATCTAATTCTTTCTTTGTTTGCTCTGCGATTTTCTCTAAAAACGACACTTTTTTATCTAACTTTCCAAGCGACTCTTGATAGGCTTTTTCTAAATACTCTTCATCTTCTATTTTTTCTCTTAATTGTTCATTGCCATTTGCGGATTCTAATCTTTTGATAATTTTTTGTATATCCTCGTCTTCTACCTCTGCTTTATAGACTAATACTTTTCTGCCTTCTTTATCCTTTGAGATAACTAAACTTTGGTCAAAAATGGATAATACATAATCTATTTTGGTTCTGAGTGGTTTTTTTAACAGTGGAATTTGAATAACAAAACAATCATGAGTGAGTTTTTCTATAAATTCATTTTTGTAATCAATT
>CALIZB010000030.1 GCA_938028625.1 uncultured Bacteroidia bacterium
CATCAAGATATCCCATATTAGTCGTTTTGAATGCACCTGTAGTAGTTGGATAATTAGTTGAAGATGTAAAACCTGTTACATATACCTCTCCACTTGCACCCATAACAATATCATGTACTGTTTCATCATCATTTCCTCCAATGAAAGTAGAATATATCAGTGCGTTTCCTGAAGAATTAAGTTTTGTTACAAAACTATCAAAACTAGCATCTTTTGTTACTTGAAATGCACCTGTGATAATATCATAGTCGGGGGATTTTGTTCCACCTGCCACATAAGCACTACCACTACCGTCTATGGCTATTCCATAACCTCCATCTTCATTAACTCCTCCAATAGTAAGTGGAATACACCAATGGGTCTATAATCAGGTCTTTGGTATGGTCATAGTTGCCTATGGCAAAGGTGTAAACATCGCCTTGTTTTACAAATTTGCTTTGTATGGTAGCATTAGCTTGGTAAGTGTGTAATTCGGCAAGTTCTACTTCGCCAAAGCGGATAGAGTAAACAATCTTTCCATCTTTTACAAAGTCATTGTACTGTCCGCGTAGCTTAAACTTTATTTGGCTAGGGTCTGCGCCTGCATGTACTACATAATCATAGCGCAGGTAGTCTTTGTCAAAGTAGTAGCGTATGTCTATATCATTGTACACATTTTTTACAACAGCTTCCTTGTACAAGCCTACATGGGTGGCATGTTTGGTTTCATCATTACCTATGAAGTAATTATAGTATCCTTCTTGCTGTTTTTTACCTTCTTTTTGCGGTTCAGCGTTGTGGTTTTGCAACTCATACAACACGCGGTGTCCGAGTAAAATACTGTTTTCCATGTCTTGACGTTTGTTTTGGTGCGCTACGCTATGGTTGGTGAGCTTGCCGAAACCACTCAACGAGTGATTTTCTGTACGCTCTACCTTGTAAAAGGTATAGTTCACACCATACTTAGTAATCCATGCATCTAATCCGCCCATTAGGCACAGATACAGTACATCAGAATGCCATTGCCCGAGATTTTCAATGAAAAATTTGCGGTCTGCTTTACTTAATGCATTATCATGCACATTTTCATTAACTTGCGCTTGTATAATTGCAGGCAAAAAGATAAACAGAACTAACCATGAGAAATGCTTTGTATTCATAGTAGATTAAATTTTAAGGATAAAATTAAGTTAAAAGATACAGCATTAGACAAGTAATTTATTCAAAAACACACTTTGTTTTGTGAATTATCTATTTTATTTTATGAAAGAGACAAAATATTCATTTTAGATTATAGGGCACTTTAATAAAAATACAGTGATTGCTACAAAGCAACCACTGCATGACGTTATGTTTATGGAAATGTTATTATACTACAAATTTATGTACCGTACTAATACCAGTGTTTTTTTTTAGGAATTACAAACATCAGTAGGAAGAATTACAATTACCAGTCAGAAAGAGCTTCACGTGTTTCAGGCGAGTAAATGACAAAATAAGACCGTATTGGATTGTTTATTCTTGCATATTCTTCCGTAAAAATACTTTTGTCAGACCATGTATTCATGTAATATTCAATATAGTTGCCTTCTTTGGTTTCAAAAGTATATTTAGTTTGTTTGTATTGGGTTGTACCTGTGTACATGTTTAATTTGCTGGTTTCCGCACCATATTTAGACTGTAAAAAGCCGAGAATTACTTGTGCATCTCCTTCTTTTTCATCTACAAGGGTTACTTTTACCTTACAAAGTTTATTTGCTTTGTAAAAATAAACCGTGTGCATAATCTTTACTCCTTCTATGGTTTTAGGGTCTTTTTTGTCTTCATAACCTTCAAAAAGCACATTGGCTTCGTATTCTGTTCTCCAGTAGTCTTTTTGTCCTAATTCATTGGGAGTACTTCCCCAGAATTTGCCGCGATAGGCTTCTATCTTGTTTTTATTAGCACTTGTTTGTGAGAAAGTATAAAAATGTACATTGAAAAATATAATCAAAATGAGTAGGTATTTCATAATATTGCGAGAAGTAAGTATTAAGTTTTTATTTTTGTATAACATAGGTTTTTTACGTTAAAATCCCCCGCTGGTTTTGTCTTCGTGTTCAGACATCAAAGATTTTGAATAAATAGTGATATTGGAAAGTGCATACGGAATGAAAGCAGCATTATTTCCTGAACCCCATTTTACCATTTGATAGACAACTTCTGTGTCTTCGTCTGCTTTGTAATAAAATCTTCTAATAGTACGTTGGCCGTCTTGGTCATTGATATCTTCTTTTTCTTCTTTGTAGGGCTTGCCAAAGCGGCTGTCTACAGCATCTTTCATTACCTGTGAATAAGCATCATTTTTAAGAAATATATGTATGCGTGTCAATTTTCCGCTGGCGTTATAGGCATATACTATGGCTTGTAAAGGTATTTTTTGTAGCTCCAAACGCTCATTGACATCTATGTAATACCCGAAGTTTGGTAAAGGCTGAAAAGTAGTAGAGTCTTTACCGTCTTTAAGCTGAAGATTATAAAATGAATCCAATTGGTCATTAGCTACGTTTTTACTGACTAAGGCTTTCCTGTTTTTGATTTCCATTACAGAACTACCCCAGGCGTGTGTCCTGAATTTGAATACTTTTTGCTGTGCGGATACTTTATTTTGAATGCCTACTAACAGTACTATCAATAGTATGAAAACATGACTATTCCTATACATAAATTTTATTTTTTGACAAAAGTAATGAATTTTGACTATAATGGCAAATTTTTATTTACAAATTTACGCTTTTTCGTTCATTAAAGACATATTTCGTGCCAATTTCAAAGAATGTACTATTTTTGCAATTCTGATGAAACGGATTGGGCAACATTTAGTATTTTTTATTTCAGATTTTTCAGCAAGTTTTTTAGGTTGGATTTTATTTTATTATTTAAGAAGGCATTATATTGAAGCCAAAGACTTTGGTGTTTCTTTTCAGATTATTGTTCCTGCAATACTGGTATCCCTGTGCTGGTGTATGCTGTATGCGTACACGGGACTATACAAAACCCTATTCCGAAAATCCAGATTAAGTGAAACAATTAAATTAGCCAAAATAACCCTTATCGGAGTCGCTATCATTTTTTTTGCAGTACTTATAGATGACCCTGTAGATACTACTACTCGTTTTCGTTTCACTTATTTTGTGTATTTTTTAGTACAATTCAGTTTAGTTGCTTTATTTCGTTTAGTCATTAATACTATTGCCAAGTATCTTGTATTAACTGGAAAGGTGCATTTCAATACCTTATTAGTAGGGAGCGGAAAGCAAGCATTAGATTTATACCTTGAATTACGAAAAAATCCTAACGATTTAGGACAGCGCTTCGTGGGTTTTATTTCTGACGGAGAACAGGAAAACCCTGAACTGAAAAAATACCTGCCGCATCTAGGAAGTTTAGAGAATATAGAACATATTGTCCGACAAAACAATATTCAAGATATTATTATAGCTGCGGAACATACTCATGCCAAAGATTTGTTAAGCGTACTAAATACTCTGAGGAGTATGCGCATTTCTATAAAACTCAACCCAGACCGCTATGATATTATTGCAGGATATGTAAAAACCACAGAGCTACTTGGTACTCCCCTTGTAGAGATACAACAAAGTCTTATTCCTTCATGGGAAAAAAACAGCAAAAGATTAGTGGATATAATAGTTTCTTTATCTGTCTTGATATTGTTCTCTTGGTTATATTTTATTCTCATGCTTGCGGTAAAATTAAATTCCAAAGGTCCTGTTTTTTACAAACAAGAACGTATCGGTAGAAATGGTGTTCCATTCAAAATTATCAAATTTCGCTCTATGTATGTAGATGCAGAAAAATATGGACCCGCCCTTTCCAAAGACAATGACCCCCGCATTACCAAAATTGGAAAGTTTTTGCGCAAATACAGATTAGACGAGATTCCTCAGTTCTGGAATGTACTGGTAGGAGATATGAGTCTGGTAGGACCCCGCCCTGAAAGAAAGCACTTTATTGAACAAATTGTACAGAAAGCTCCCGAGTATCATCTTTTGCATCAGGTACGTCCAGGTATTACCTCGTGGGGACAAGTTAAGTTTGGATATGCTGAGAATGTAGACGAAATGTTGCAAAGGCTTAAATATGACCTGCTGTACATTGAAAATATGTCTTTGGCTATGGATTTGAAAATTATTCTCTATACTATAAAAACCATTCTCAAAGCAGAAGGCAAATGATAAAGTTCCTGTTCACCCTCAGATTTGATGCTGTAACCAATTTTGTTGTTTGAGTATAAAAATAATTTGCATTTACTGTCATACTATAAAAATAACAAAAATGAGATAATCTGAAAAGTACTGTGTTCAGTTTTACATTAAAAAAACAGGTTCTCGGAATAAAGAACCTGTTTTCATTATTATTTTGAAAATCAGTAAAAAGGATTAGTGAATTACTGAAACTTTTTTAGTGATATTGATAGGATTGCCTTTGTTATCTGCACCAACTAATCTTACAAGATAAATACCTGTGGGGATATCTGTTACATTGAATTGAATATTGTTGTTTCCTGCATGTGCATTATAAGGCGTAACTTTAACGACTTTGCCATCTAATCCTATCATTTGTATAGCCAAATTAGCAGGGTTTTTAGCAGAAAAAGCAAGGTTCAGATTGTCATAAACAGGGTTAGGATACACATTCAGTTCAACTTTGTTTTCTTCTGTATTGTTTTTGCCCACACTGTTAATTTTACTGGTTGTTTTATACCAACCACGACCATGCGTACCAAGATATAGGTAATCAGTTTCACCTGTAAATACAAACTGCGCAACGTTGTTTGCTCCAATAGTAGTATAAGCACTGTAGTAACGGGGTTTCATGGATAAAACAGGTACACGAGGTAACCCATTAGGACGAGTATTTCCATTGAAATCATTGAGAGATACCCAATTCATGCCACCATCTTCGGAAGCAAATACACCAAGTTCACTACCTACAAACACCTGATTAGTGTTATATCTATTTACCTCAACACAATACGCAGGGATTTGAGGGAAACCATTCGTACCACCTGGGGCATTAAGTTGAGTAGCACCACTACCAACAGTGGCAAGAGTAACTCTTGTAGCAGCGTCTGTAATTTTAACAATATAAGGCGCACTGCTACCTGGTTGCCATGAACCCAAAGTAATGTATAGCTCCTGTGGGTTTTTAGGATTAGCGGCTACGCCTGTAATGTATCTTCCTGACGCATTGAATATTCTGGTAATAGAGTTAGAAATTTTAACAGAGTCACCTGAATAGAAGTGTTTTATTCTGTATACATTACCCCCAACTGTACCTACATATAGAACGCTGTCAGCATCTACAGGGATAGAAAAACACGAAGCATTCGCAATAGCCTTAGGACCAGAGAGAGGAGTTACTCGTGTCCATTTAGGTGTTTTACCAAGGTTAAATGTATTACCGTCTGTAATCCATAAACCTTTTGTTGTGCCAATGATGGTATAAGCAGAGTCTCCATTATATTGATGAGGTTCGTGGCAGATAAAATCCCATTTGAAGCCACATCCATCATCAGGCAATCCATCAGGACCAGGATTACTTCCTGTTTTATTATCTATTTTTAAGTCATAAAAACTGCCTGCGGAGATATTACCATTAGCAGGGTTAATGGCAAAGCGGTACAAAGCACCAAAATAAGAAGTAACCAACCCTGTTATAGGTTTTTTCTTGGAAATATACTGGTCAAAACCATCACCTCCTATTATCTCAGTAGCTTTATTGGCGGCATTGTTGCCTCCGTCAGAACGGAAGTTGGAACCATTGTCCTGTGTTCCCCCAAGTACAGAACCGTCTGGGGCTACGTCCATATCATAGAACTGGAAACTGACAAAATTTTCGGGTACATACTTGAAATTGTAACCTCTGTTGTTAGAGCGGAATATACCTCCGTCACAACCTACAAACATTTGATTAGGGTTAGAAGGATTGAATGTTACTATGTGTTGGTCGGCATGAATATATTCATATTTGAAACCGAAGGATTTGGGGTTGTTCCAATATTGGTTAGGTATACTCCATTGAGATATTTTTTCCCAACCTCTGATAATATTCCATCGCCATAAGTCTATCCCGCCTACAAAAAGTATTTCGGTACTGTCTTGTTGTTTTGGACTTACTTCAAAAGAAACATCATAAAACCCCTGATTGTTAGGTCCCATAAGGTCAAAACCGGGAGACGAAGTAGGACCTATTTGTTGCCAAGTACTTGCCGCACCATTTCCTCTGTTAATGTGTCTGTATACTCCAGTGTGGTCCCAAGTGCTGTTAGATATAGTAATCGCATAAACTGTTTTTTTATCATCAGAGAGCGCTATCTCTGTTCTACCTGAACCTGTGGTATTGGGCAAGTTTGTTTCGTATATTTGACCTGTATTATAATTCAGCTTGTTTAATTTACACACAGAACCCGAGTACCGTACAGTAAAGTACAATACAGAATCCCCTTTTTTGTATTCAATATCAGGTACAACTACGATTTGAGATGATGTGATAGGAAGTCTTACTGTCATTCTTTTCCAAGTAGCCCCTGCATCACCAGAGCGAAGTAAACCTCTATTAGTAGCCGCATAAATTACACCTGCACTGTCAGGGTGGCATAATACTCTGTGTACTGCGTAAGCGCCATACCATGGGTCAGTAGTTACTGCTGTATTCGGATTGGTAGAAGGAAGCCACTCAAAATTAAGCCCGTCCGTAGATTTGTACAGTCCGTTACCCCTATACATAGACTCATCAGGCTTACCCCCACCTATGCTGTTATCAAAACGATACTCACCTGTGGCATAATAGTATATCTTGTTAATAGGGTCTTTGGCTATCCAAGTAATAGCGTGATTAGAATTTTCTTCAGGTACATGTACAGGATACCAGTTATCACCACTGTTATCACTGCGGTACAAGCCACCGGATACAGACCCTCCGTATACACGGTTTGGATTATCAGGGTCTACCATAATACCACGCACGCGCCCTGCCATGTTGGTAGGACCTATATTTTCCCAATTCACATTAAATGCATTTGTTTTATTCATGCGGCTATACGCATTCATCTGCTCGTTAGCACGCTGATAAGCACCATGAGGTATCTCTCCTGTTACTTCATTGTTACGGATTTGTTTCCAAAACTCAATAGCACCGTCTATTCTTTGTAGTTTTTTTAATTTATTTCGTTTTTTCTCAACAAATTGGGTGTTTTCTCTTACTGTATTAAAATAAAAGAAACCTCCCACCAAGAGCAATGCCAAACTGGATATGACTATATTTTTGCTGTACTGCTTCATAATGATAAATTGTATATTTTAATCGGTTGTAAAGTTAAGTACTTACTCAATAAAAAACAAATTTGCGTAAATAAAGTTTTAATAGTAAGGTAAAAAAAGTTTATATATTAATTGACCTTTACTTTTTAGGTGTTCGGGAGTACATATAAAAGCCCCATTTTTTTTGTAATATGATACAGTCAGGGCAGTACTCTTCTAATTCTTTGGCATTATTAGATTTAGACACAACATATACAGGTTTATCTATATCTCCTTTAAGTAACCATTCCTGATTACGTGCATTCTCAGGATAGTCTATGGGACGCTTTCCATAAAAATAATGTGCATAACTTTTATATTTCCATGTATGCAGATAGGCATTTTTATTAGATTTTTCTATAAAAAACTGTACAGGAGGACCTTGTGAATACTGCTGTATTCTTGGAACAAAAAAATAATTGACTAAATTTAACCATATTAACATAGTAACAGCCCCTATACTTATTCCGATAGCCATGTTTTTTTTTCGGTAATAATAGAGTGAAAGTCCGAAACCTGTTAAAAATACTATTCCTACTAATCCTAATAGCCAATGCCAAGATACAGGAGCAAGCACGTTTTGTTTTCCAAAATCATCTTTAATTAAAGATTGAATAAATTCAGTCTGTGTAGCAATAAAAGGCACAAAAGTAGTGGCAACCCCGAAAATAAAATACCCAAAACTGTATATGAGATAAAAATCCCATTTTAATCGCACACTCGCAGACGCATATACCCGGTAAATAAGCTGTGCCGCAGCATACGCACCAGGAAAGTATAATAAAGAAGAATAATGTACAATTTTAGTTTTGACAATAGAAAACAAAATCATCACTACCCAAAAAAGTGCATTCATATATGAATGCAGTATTTTTTCATTACTTTCCACAGGTTTGGTAAACTGTCCCCTAAAAGCAAAAGCAGATAAAGGAAAACAACCTAACAAAAACACCACAAAATGATAGAAAAAAGGTTGTCCGTGTCCTGCATCTTCTGTTTTAAATAGCCGTATCTGATACTCTATAAACTGTATGAGTACTTTTGTGCCATGCGCCTGAATTTCCAACACTATCCAGATGCTGACTACTGCACTCATGGTTACCAAAAGAACTAATATATTTACAAAAGGAATTCTAAAATTTAGCTGATAAAGCCTGACTACAACAAAAACTAATACAGGTATCAGAAAACCCACAGGTCCTTTGGTCAGCACTGCTAATCCTAAAAATATACCTGTATACACTGCCCTTTTGATATTGGTTTTATTTTCTTGCTCCATGCAAATTATCTGATATATAGCACAGAATATGAAATAATTGAATACAGGGTCTATAATACCAGATTTGAAGTATACAGAAGGCAGTATAGAACCCATAAACATAGCTGTCCAGAAAAAGCCAAACGCTTTGTCCCTCTGTTTAGTACCTAAAACGTATAACGTTAAGAGGGTAATTACTCCAAAAATAGCATTAGGCAAGCGTGCGGCAAACTCATTGATACCGAATATTTTCATGCACAAAACTTGCATCCATATAAATAAAGGTGGCTTCTCCCAAAAAGGCTTAAAATCTATCTGTACTTGAAAATAATTTTGACTAACAATCATTTCTCTTGCACATTCTGCAAAATTTATCTCGTCCCAATCAAACAAATAGCTGTTACCAAGAAAAGGCATATACGCTAAAAGTGCCATTATAAGAATAATCAGCACATCTCTTGGGTAAATTTGCCTGAACTTTAAATGTAACACAAATGCAAGGATATTTTACCTGACAATGATGCAAAGTTGAAACAAAAAAATGATTTTAACAAAAAAACTATTACGCCAAATTTAACAATAGATTAAAATACCATATAAATTGAAAAAAACAATAATAATTAACTAACCATTGATTGAGATGTTCAAATTTGTATTCCTATAATACACATATCATCGGTTTGAGGGTTATTACCTTGCCATTGGGTAAGCGTTTCTTCAATAATATACTTTTGTATTCTCATAGGTTGGTAAAAATTCTGATGTAAAAGTTGTTTCAAATTATTTTTTCCAAATTTTTTATCCCTCTCACCACCAAATTGGTCTGTAATACCATCAGTAAAAAGATAAATTCTATCACCTTTGTTTAAGGTGAATTCTTTTTTATGAAAGTTTTTATTTTGCCAGTCTTCATCGTAACCAATAAAAATTTTATCACCTTGTATTTCCTCTAATTGTTCTATAGTATCTTCCCTCATAACCCACAAAGGTCTATTAGCACCTGAGAATTCTACTGAAAACGTTTTTGTATCAATACTCAATAAAGAAATATCCATGCCGTCCTTGATATAAGTTTCATTTTGATGAGGATTAAGCGTATAAATGACTTTTTCTCTTACAGAAGTTAAGGCTTTACTAGGGTCTAAAATTTGCTGTTCTTTGATAACTTGGTTAAGAAAATTGTTATTGATCATGGTCATAAACGCACCAGGTACGCCATGTCCTGTACAATCGCCTACCGCAATAACTATTTTCTCGTCATGCTGAGCAAACCAATAAAAATCACCAGAAACAATATCCTTAGGTTTGTACAAAATAAAAACATCTTGAAAATTTTTACGTATTACCTCTTCGTTAGGTAAAATACTCATCTGAATACGTTTTGCATAGGTAATACTCTCAGTAATAGACTTATTTTTGTCTTCAATGTCTATTTTTTGTTGTTGTATGGTCAAGGTATTACGAAAAAATTCAATGTTACTATGATAATTGTTATCCGCAATAAAAATCATTAAAAGTAAAATAGAAAGTGTCGCAAAACCTCCTCCACCTAAAATTTCTACTATGGTATATGTGTTAAGAATATACGTTGTACAAAAAACACTTATAGTAGATAAAGAATATAAAAGGTTATGGCTTCGGTTAATATGAAAAGTTTGATACGTGATTGCCGTAGTAAAGGTAAATCCTGTAAAATAAGTTGGAAAACTCTGTTTATCAATAATTGCGAACATATACGCTAATGCAGAAGTAATAGAAAAAAAAATGATATGTTGTTTTTGTTGATAAGTAAGTTTATTTCTAAATAAGTAACCGAAAAGAAAGCTAAGCCCTCCAATAATTCTTATAGGAAGTATTTTTAACCACACATTGTAAGCAAACAAATAATCAAAGAAAATCCATATAAACCATATAATAAAACCTACGAATAGAATTATAGTTGTGATTTTATTCTGTTTTGTAGCGGTTAGTGCCTCTATTTCTTTGTCAGTATTTTGAGTAAAAATTTTTTTTATTTTATTTGTTTTCATAGAACATCTAAAAACTGAAACAGTATACAAAGTTAAAAAATCACTTATAATTTTCTGATTATAATTGGGTGAATTAGTCAAATTCTTTATTAGAAAATTGATATGATCATGTGAGTTGTTTTTAATGGGCAACTTCTTTTACTACACACATAATAGGCTTTTTAAAGAATATTATATCATTGATGTTCATTCTTACGTAATTTTACTGTATGAATAAAATATTGATTACCTGTGCAAATAAAATAACGCCTTATTTAGTACAGGAAGTAGAAAGTTTAGGTTTTGAAATAACCGCTGAATATCCGTCTGCAGTAGAAATACAGGGGACTTTTCATGATACGTATACCTTAAATCTGTATTTGAGAACAGCTAATAGAGTTTTGTACTGGTTAAAAGATTTTGTGGCTTTTAATGCAGAAGATTTGTATGCAAAAGTATTAGAAATGCCTTGGGAAAAATATCTTAACCCTGAGAGTTATTTAACAGTAGATTCTATTGTGGATAATCCTACTATTGCAAACACTCTGTATCCTAATGTAAAATGTAAAGATGCTATCGTAGACCGAATAATGCAAAAAACAGGAAAGCGACCTAACTCTGGTCCTGAACCGAAAGGGGCTATGATATTTTTGTATTGGAAAAATAATGATGCGAGCATTTATTTAGATACTTCAGGAGAAGTTTTATCCAAACATGGATACCGAAGACAGCCTTTTCAAGCACCTTTGCAAGAAAACCTTGCGGCATCTATCATTTATGCTACACAATGGGACAAAAACACGCACTTCATAAATCCTATGACAGGTAGTGGCACATTAGCTATTGAAGCGGCAATGATGGCATTAAACAAACCTCCAGGTATTCTGCGTAATAATTTTGCTTTTATGCACTATAACGAATTTGACAAAAAAATATGGTCAGCAGTGCGTAGAAAAGCCAATACAGGTATTGAGAAAAAATTAGACATTCAGATTATTGCTACAGACATAAACCCAAAAGCCATACAAGCGGCACAAGCAAATGCAGAAACCGCAGGCGTAAGTCAATATATTCAATTTAAAGTGTGTGATTTCAGAGAAACACCCATTCCGCAGGATAAAAAAGGCGTTATTATACTTAACCCTGAATATGGCATGCGTCTGGGGAAGGAAGATGAACTAAAAGCTATTTATCAAGGTATTGGAGATTTTTTCAAACAAGAGTGTAAAGGCTATACAGGATATATTTTTACAGGAAATGATTTACTTGCAAAACATGTAGGCTTACACGCAAACAAAAAAATTTCTTTTTACAATGCCAAAATAGAGTGCAAACTTATGAAATATGAACTTTATGAAGGTACAAAAAAAGCACCCAAGAATAATACCTGAGTGCTGTTTTTAGGTACACCTTTTTTTAGTACTATAAGTTACCGCGTAACTTTAATCCTTGTGCTACTTTGTCAATAGCATAGATATATGCGGCTATGCGCATAGTAGTTTTGTATTTAGTACGGATTTTATAGATACGTTCAAAGGCAGACTCCATAGCGGCATCCATACGTTGGTTAACTTCAGCTTCTGTCCAATATAAACCTTGTCTATTTTGTACCCATTCATAGTAAGATACACATACGCCACCTGCATTAGCAAGAATATCAGGAACAACCATAATCTCTTTGGAAGCTAAGATATCATCAGCATCAGCGGAGGTAGGTCCGTTTGCACCTTCTACAATTACTTTGGCTTTGATGTTATTAGCATTTACGTGTGTAATCTGGTCTTCACGTGCCGCAGGAACAAGAACGTCTACATCAAGTTCTAAAAGTTCTTCATTTGTAATTTCTTTACAGCCCGTAAATCCTTTAAGAGATTTTTTATTATTTTCCGCATAACGAATAGCACCTGCTATATCAATACCATGCTCGTTATAGTATCCTCCCGAAGCATCACTAATGGCTACTACACGAAGTCCTTTTTGGGCAAGCAGTTTAGCAGAGATAGAACCCACATTACCAAATCCTTGAATAGCACAGGTGGCTTTTTTAGGTTCAATGTCCAAAGTTTTGAGTGCGGCAAGTGTAGCTACCATAACGCCTCTTCCCGTAGCTTCTACTCTACCTTCTGAACCTCCAATAAGCACGGGTTTTCCTGTAATAACCGCGGGTGTGTATCCGCCTTTAATCTGGCTGTACTCGTCTACTATCCAAGCCATTTCCTGACCGCTTGTACCCATATCAGGTGCGGGAATATCTTGGTCAGGACCTATAATATCCGCAATAGCTTTGGCATAGCCGCGGGTAAGGCGCTCTAATTCTCCTTTGGACAACTCTTTTGGATTTACACAAATACCACCTTTACCCCCCCCATAAGGCACACCAATAACAGCACATTTCCATGTCATCCATGCGGCAAGGGCTTTTACTTCGTCCAAGTGTACGTCCGGGGCATAACGGATACCCCCTTTGGCAGGACCGAGAATAGTACTGTGTTGTACCCGAAAACCTTCAAAAACTTTTAACTCGCCATTATCCATGACCACAGGAATATTGACAATCAACTGTTTCTGAGGAGATTTGAGTACATTATAAGTAGCTTTATCTAACTCTAAATGTTTTGCGGCAATATCAAACCGCTTCATCATGGATTCAAATGGGCTTAATTCTGTACCATGACTTTGTTGTGAATTTTTTTCTTTTTTTGCCATAGATGGTTTTATAAATCAACACTCAAAATTAGGTGTACTTTGATAAAATACAAAATATTTTACTCTTTTTGAGCGGATTCTTATAACTGACAGTACTATTACGTTTTTACATGCTATAAACTAAAATATTTATACCCGTCTGCGAACTAACCTGTACTATTCTTATGTTTGTAGTCTTGTTTTATGCAGATAAATAAAAAATTCTACTTTTTTGAACGTTGGTACTTGCTTGTGATAGCTGTATTTATCATTTTATTTGCTGTAAGTATATACGGCATGACGTTTTTACGTTTTAATTACAAATTTGATATTTTTTTCCCAAAGGGAGATGCTAATCTTGCTTTTTATGAAAATTACAAAAAACAATACGGACCTGATGATAACATAGTTTCTATTGCTATTGAAAATAACGGAAAACCTATTTGGGACACTCAATTTCTGACCGTTTGCGATACACTTGCCAATCAGTTCCGCAAACTAAAACATGTCAAGGAAGTGTTTTGTATCACCCAGGCAAAACGCATACAAAGAGGTATATTAGGCTATGAACCTATTCCTGTTTTACCTTATTACAACATTAAAGATTACAAACCTTATTCAGAAAATCTAAAAAATGAGCTTTTTATCAAAAACACGCTTATCAGTGACGATGAAAAATCTGTGGCTATTCGTTTAGTGTATGACCCTGCTATTATAGATAATAATGAAAAAGATATATTAGACGCTCAAATACAAGATATTTTACACAAAAACAAGATAAAACAATTTTGGATTACAGGCGTACCGCATATACGCACACAATACGTGAATATAGTACAGAGAGAAATGGCAATTTTTATGACGGCTTCTATTATTATCACCATTATTGTCTTGATATTCACCTTTTATAGTTTTTGGGGCGTTTTTATACCGTTATTGTGTGTAGTACTTGCTTTATTAGCCACTTTGGGACTAATAGGCTTCACAACAAGAGATTTAGGCGTAATGACTAACCTTATTCCTGTAATTATGTTCATGGTAGGTGTTTCGGATAGCATTCATATTATTAGCCATTACAAAGAATATCTACAAAAAGGAGAGAGTAAAAAAGATGCTATTGCACATTCACTTAAAGCCATTGGTATCTCTACCTTCATTACAGGATTTACTACGGCGGTAGGTTTTGCTTCTTTGGCTGTATCTAATATGCTTCCTATACGAGAATTTGGGCTTTTTACAGCTTTCGGAGTAATGATAGCTTGGCTGAATGCTTTAATTCTTACGCCATGTGTTTTATATCTTATTCCTCCTATGAAACCCTCTCGTTGGGAACAAAAACAAAAAGACTGGAAACCTTTTATTCAAAGCATTATTCGGATTACAGAAAAATATCCTGTACGGGTAATAGTGATGTTTGCCGTCATTGGCGCAGTAGCTCTGTATGGCACAAATACCATTAAACAGAATGCCTTTTTATTAGATGATATAAATGATAAAAACAAAATAAAACAAGAGTTACGCTATTTTGAACAACATTATCAAGGTTTGCGACCCGTAGAAATTGCCATTACAGCCAAGGGTAAAGAAAATTTTAATAGTCCTATTTTTTTAGCAGAATTGGATACTTTTCAGACTTTTATAGAGTCGCATACGCATACGCAAGCGCTCTCTGCGGCAACTCTACAAAAATACATTCATCAAATTATAGAGTATGGAGACTCTACGGCTTACACTATCCCTGATACAAGAAATGAAGTAAAAAAAATATACAAACTAGCCAACAAAGCAGGTAGTCAAAATCCGTTTAAATTATGTATGATAGACAGCACACAAGGCAGAATTACTGCTAAAATGAAAGATTTAGGCATGATGAAAGTAGCTGAAATCAATGAGAAAATTGAGAATTTTTACAGAACAAAAATAGATACTTCTCTATTTAGCTATAAACAAACGGGTTCGGCTATGCTTGTAGACCAAAATAATACTTATTTAGTCAGTAATTTATTTACAAGTTTATTGTTATCTACAGGTGCAGTAGCTTTACTCATGGGGCTTCTGTTCCGTTCTTTCCGAATTATTTTGATTACTTTTATTCCTAATGTATTTCCTTTATTAGTTGCAGGGGCATGGATGGGATTTTCAGGCATTAACCTTAAAGCCTCAACTTCTATTATATTCAGCATCGCATTTGGTATAGCCGTAGATGACACTATCCATGTTTTGGCAAGATACCGTATAGAACGCAAAAGAGGACTTTCTAATATAGATGCGGTAAATACAACTATGCTTTCTACGGGCAGGGCAGTAATTATTGCTTCTGTGGTGCTTATCCTGGGATTTTCTGTACTTATTCTCTCAGATTTTGGCGGAACATATTACACGGGATTATTTATGGTAGTGACTATTGTATCTGCCATTTTTGCTGAATTATTTTTAACTCCGTTCCTGCTTAAAAAACTGATGAAGTAAAAGATGGGTACAGGGAAAAAAATTATTGCGTTATACTCTACATTTTTATCTGACTATCTGATAGATAACAAAGAGCAGGCTTTGCCCTCCGATAATAAACATCAGCCAGGGTGTATTACTGATTTTGATTTCTTCCAGTTCGTTTTTTTCCTTGGCTAATTCTTCAGCTATTTTCTTTTCATCAAAATTGCTTTCTATCAATAAATTAGATTTTTTGTATATCATTTCTGCCACGGGAAAAAGTTGTATAAACAAAATAACCGCTTTTTTAATCAGCCAAGGGAGGTCATGGATTTGCTGTGTCATGGCAGTAAGGTGCTTTTGCACTATGACTATGGTTATTTCTCCAGAATGATGCTTTTTTAAGTATTTTAAGATGTATTCCCAAATATAAGGTTCATATTCTATCAAAAGATATTGTAGTACTTTTTGTATGGCTATGTTTATTCCAATAATTATCGCAGGAATACATAATACGGCTATACCCAAAAGGAACAAAAACAACCATATTGTATTAGTTATTCCTAACCAATAAATGTCAGTCATGGGCTTCCAGAGTAGTTCAAGAAGCATGTAACCGTCAAGGCAAACAGCACACAGTACAGAAACTCCTGTGTACAGTATCAGCGTTTTTATGCCTACTTTTGCCGCAGAAAGCCATGTTTTAATCACATTATTTTTATAGTAAGAAAAATAAAGATACAAAAATAAAAAAAATCTGCTTCTATCCTGAAATGCATTTGAATACGTATGAACTCACAAAAACACTTTCAAAAGACAGATTTTTAACCCTGTATTTAGCTTTTTGTAAAAGGTATGATATTATTTTGTAGCATTGTATGCTATAAATGGCATATCGTTTGCAAAACATGCTACATTATCTATAATTATTCCAACATTATGAAAAAAGTAGTCTTTATTTTAGCTTTTACATGGACTTTGATAAGTTTTTCCCAAATTATCAACAATAATCCACAAGGGTTATGTAGTATTGTAGTATCTACACCTAACAATGAACCTATTACTGTACTGATAGATAATACAGTTCAAAATCCAATGCCCCAAGCCAGTATTACCTTAGATGGTATGCCTGCGGGTACACACAATATTAAAATCAACCGTTATTCAGGTATGATGTCTTATACCATTATAGACAAAACCCTTTTGCTTTATCCTAATACCCGTGTAACCTATTTGGTACAGATGAATAGTTTATATCAGTATGATTTAGTTCCCACAGGTACACAACCTTGGTCTACTGCACCTGTTTTTACGCCTCCTATTCAAGGTTACAATGGACCTTATGGTTGTCCTGCCCCTACCTTAAACGCGCAAGATTTTAATGCACTTAAACAGACTATTCAAAACCAATCTTTTGCCAATACGCAAATGAGTATTGCTAAACAAGCCGTTTCACAACATTGCTTACTCTCTGACCAAGTAGCAGAATTAGCAAGATTATTCACTTTTGATAGTGATAGATTAGAGATTGCCAAGTATTGCTATACTCATACCTGTGACCAAGGTAGATATTTTGTAGTGCATAATGTATTTAGTTTTTCCAGTTCAAAAGAAGAACTAACCCGATACATTGAACAAACAGGAAGCGGGCAGTTTAATCCCAACCAAATGCAAAACTGGAACAACAATAACTGGGGCAACAACTGGAACAATAATAATAACAATACGCCTATACCCGGTTACAACGGACCTTATGGCTGTCCTGCACCTACATTAGATAACACGGCTTTTGCCCAAGCAAAACAAAGTATAGCGGCTAACAGTTTTGATAGCACTCGTTTAACTGTAGCTAAACAAGTAATTAGAAATAATTGTATGTTAGCTTCACAAATAGCTGAAATTATGCGTTTATTCAGTTTTGAAAGTAGTAAATTAGATATTGCTAAATTTGCATACAGCTACACTTGTGATAAAGGTAGGTATTATGTAGTGAACTCTGAATTAAAAAATACTAGTTCTGTACAAGAATTAGCTAATTATATTCAAGGCAGATAAACAATACAACAGCATATATCAAGTAAGAGAGAGTTTTATCTCTCTTATTTTTTTCAAAGTTTAGAGAGTTTTTCCACAGCTTTGTACAAGGTTTCTTCTCTTTTAGCAAAACAAAATCTAAGTAATTTATCTTGTTGTTTATTCTGATAAAAAACAGACACAGGAATAGCCGCAACACCTATATTTTTAGTCAGTTCAATTGCAAATTCGGTATCAGGTTTGTCAGAAATATTTTCATAAGAAACTAACTGAAAATAGCTACCTAAACAAGGTAAAAGTTTGAATTTTGTATGTTTCTCAATAAGATTTCTGAACATATCCCGTTTTTGTTGATAAAAGTTTGCAATATGAATGTAATGTACAGAATTTTTAAGGTACTCTGCATAAGCCACTTGCAAAGGTGTAGGAGAAGCAAACGTTACAAATTGATGTATTTTTCGGAACTCTTTGGTCAGTTCAGGCGGAGCAACACAATACCCTGTTTTCCAGCCCGTAGCATGAAACGTTTTACCAAAAGAATATATCGCAAAACTTCTTTCTCTCAATTCAGGGTAACGCAATACACTATGATGAGTTTGGTTGTCATAAATAAGGTGTTCATACACTTCGTCACTAATAAGATAAAAGTTTTTATCTTGTACTAACTGAATTAAGTTTTGAATATCTTTTTCAGTTAATACTGCCCCTGTGGGGTTATGCGGCGTGTTTATCATAATAGCAATTGTTTTGTCTGTGATAGCGGACTTTACTTTTTCCCAATCAGGTGCAAAATCTGGGGGCATAAGCGGAATACTGATGGCTTTTCCGCCTGCTAATTCAATAGCAGGCACATAACAATCATACGCAGGGTCAAAAATAATCACTTCATCATTAGGCTTGACAATAGCCTGAATAGCATCAAAAATAGCTTCTGTGCCACCTGAAGTAATGGTAATCTCGGTATCAGGATTAACAGATATATTGTAAGTATGGTATATTTTCTTTGCAATTTCTTCTCGCAAAGGCATGTACCCTGGCATAGGTGCGTATTGATTATAGCCATTTTTCATAGCTTTATGCACTAATTCAACAAGATGAGCGTCTATATCAAAATCAGGAAAGCCCTGAGAAAGGTTAATCGCTTTATGCTCATTAGCCAAAGCACTCATAACAGTAAAAATAGTAGTACCTACATTTGGTAGTTTACTAAAAACAGAATTCATCAAACAAAAATAAAGAAATTTTCATTTTTGAGACAATAAAGCCTTGTTGAATAGAAACTATTCTTTTACCCATTTAAGTTGATTATAAGAACTTTGTTTTTTACTTTTGTGCATGTCCCGCATTAAAATAGATTTACCTGAGCATTTTTTATTTGAATGTTATTTTGTAATCCCAATTTCTATGATAAACTATGGGGGACATCTCGGTAATGATAGTGTTTTATCTATTGCACAAGAGGCACGTATACAATTTTTTATGCACTACGGATATTCTGAAATGAACCTTGAAGGTACAGGGATTATTATGAATGACGCGGCTATACAATATAAGTCGGAAGGATTTCATGGAAATGTACTTGAAATAGCCGTACAACCTGTTAATTTTCATAATTTTGGCTTTGACCTTGTCTATAAAATATACAACCAAACTACAAAAAAAGACCTTGCTTATGTAAAAACAGGTATACTCTGCTTTGATTACACCAAACGAAAAATAGCTCCATTACCTTCAAGAATTTTACAAGTTTGGAACACATAGATTATAAAAAAATCACATGAAAATTTTGTAAATTTCAAAAATGTGTATAACTTGCTTCAAAATTCACTAAAAACAACCTATATAATAAAAAGGTAAAAGCCATGAAATACATATCTGTTTTATTTCTTATTGTTGCTTTAGCAAATATAAGTCTCAGCCAGTCATTACAAGATGCAGATTCATTAAATTACAGGGACCATGCCTACGCATTAGCTATTCCTGCTTATTGTGCATTTTTGAAAAAAGAATCCTCTAATGCAGAAGCATGGAAAAAACTCGGAGATTGTTATCGCTACAATATGAATTATGACTCCGCGATTGTTGCCTACGAAAAAGCATTATCTATTGACCCTGATGCAGGTATGAAAACCTTGCGTTTTTATTATGCACTGATGCTTAAATCCAAAGGAGAATACCAGAAATCTACTAAATACTTTGAAGAGTTCTTAAATTCTGGTTTTGAAAGCTATGGTTATAATGGAAAAATTATTTACAGCAAACAACAATTAGAAGACAGGGCAAGATTAGAAATAGAAGGCAACAAAATGGCAATGGAGATGATGAAAAACAAAGAAAAATTAGAGAAAAAAGTAATTCTCAAAAATCTTGGCACTTCATTAAACTCTCCCAACTCTGACTTTGCCCCTATGTATTATGAAGACACTTCTGTAATTGTATTTACTTCCAGCCGTGTAGGCACAAAAGATGGTGCGAAAGTAAACGGTAAAATCATGAAAAAATATGTAGGTAATGATGAACCTTTCTCTGACATTCATGAGGCTACTATGAAAAAAGATTTAACTTTTGCAGAAGTAAGCGCAAAACAGTTTTTTTCCATGAACTCCAAAATGAATGACGGCACTACCGCTATGACCGCTGACGGAAAAACATTGTATATTACTATTTGTAATGGTGGAAATGGTTCTATTGATGATTGTCATATCTATAAATCTACTCGTAAAGATACCACAAGCGACTGGGGCAAACCTGAACTAGTAAAAGAAATTGTATCTGCTTTTGATAAAAAAGGCAGACCCTTAGGCTATGATACTCAACCTTGTTTAACTGCAGATGGACAAACACTCTATTTTGCCTCTGATAGACCTGGTTCTTATGGTGAATTAGATATTTATTATTCTACTTGGCAAGGCGATAAATGGAGTACTCCTAAAAATGTAGGACCTGTAATAAACACCATCAAAAATGACCAATTCCCTAGCTACGACAGCAATGAAGGCGTACTTTATTTTGCGTCAGCAGGCCATCTTGGTTTTGGAGGGTTAGATATTTTCAAATCCAAAGGAAGTCAAGAACAGTGGAGTAAACCCGAGAATATGGGCTATCCTATCAATAGTCCCGCAGAAGATATTTGCTACATTGTAAACCCCAAAAATCCGCGTACAGGTTTTATGGTATCTAACCGCACTACGCCTGATAGTTATGGAAATATGCCCGTAGGTAAAACAGATATTTACTACTACATTTACACCGTAGAACCTTATGAAGTTACCTTAGTTACTTCTGTAACCAATACCAAAGACAACACACCTATTGGCGGTGTAGGAGGAAGTATAAAAACCAAATCAGGTATTGACCTGGGTACAGTAAGTACAGATGCCAGCGGTACAAGCAAAATAGATATTAGTAAATTCTTAAATGAGAAAAAAGTAGTTCCTGGTGATGTAATTGTTGTTCAGGTAAATGGTATAGACGGATTTAATAAACCCAACCCTGATATGAGAGAAATCACCATCGGACAAGATAAAAAACAGGATTTAAGAACAGAGTTTATCATGACACCCATAGAAAAAGTTATACCTAAACAAACCCTCGTTTTACACAACATTTATTTTGATTATGACAAATTTAATTTGAGAGATGATGCCATCAAAACATTAGATGAGGTAGTAGAAATAATGAAGCAGTTCCCTAATGTTACCCTTATTGTAGCAGGGCATACAGACGCTAACGGTCCAGACCAGTATAATAACATTCTTGGTCAAAACCGTGCAAAATCCGCTATTAAATACTTAACCGAAAAAGGAATAGACGCTAAACGCTTGATAAACCGTACCTATGGAGAAGCTATGCCTATAGCTGAAAATGAAAAAGAAGGTAAAGATAACCCTGACGGACGCGCTATGAACCGCCGTGTAGAGTTTATTATTCAGGGAGATAATTACGACAAAGAGCGTTACGAAATTTATAGCAGTAACAAAGGAACTATTACCGAAGGTAAAATCAAATAAAATTGACCTCATACTCTTATATATTCAAAAACAGCATGTTTTTTTAGCATGCTGTTTTTATTTAACGTTTAACGTTCCACATAACAAAAATATTTCTGACCAAAATTTTGTTTTTATATCCTAGAACATGAACATTTATACTGCCTGCTTAGCCTTGCATAACATAAAAAATAACTGTGTAGCACAATCAAAAACACTTTTTCGTCATAATGTCAGAATTTTTTGAGATATTTGTGTGTTCTTTCACTAAAATTGTCAGAAAAATCTATTGGTATTGAATTTGAAAAAATACTTTTTAATTTATGTCAGAAAATACACCTAATCCTCAGAAAAACAAAAAATCAGGCAGAACTATATACTGGGTATATGGCATTATCATCATGGTACTAGTTGTAGTACAGCTTACTATGTTTAACAACAGTTCTTCCAGCCGTGAAATTTCCTATCAGACGTTCAGCGATGAATTAGTGCCGCAGGGACTTGTAGAAAGAGTAGTCATTGTCAATAATGATATGGTAGAAGTATACCTTACCCCCAAAGCAGTGCAACTGGAAAAATACCGCAAGTATGCCACACATACAAATTTTATGGGTGAGTCTACTGCCAATATGCACTTTAAAATTGTTTCGGCAGAGAAATTTGAAGAATATCTTAAAGACAAAAAAATTGCCTATAAAACCGAAAGTAGAGGTCAGTGGGTAAATACACTGGTTTCATGGCTTATTTTTATAGGTATTACGGTTGCACTGTGGTTTCTGCTCTTCCGCAGAGTAGGCGGCGGTGGCAGTGGACAGATATTCAATATCGGTAAAAACAAAGCTACCCTGTTTGACCAGGAAAATCAGGTAAAGATTACTTTTGCTGATGTGGCAGGTTTGGACGAAGCCAAAGAAGAAGTGCAAGAAATAGTAGAGTTTCTTAAAAATCCCAAAAAATTTACACGCTTGGGTGGTAAAATTCCCAAAGGAGCGCTATTAGTAGGTCCTCCAGGAACAGGAAAAACCTTATTAGCCAAAGCCGTAGCAGGTGAAGCACAAGTTCCTTTTTTCAGTTTAAGCGGTTCTGATTTTGTAGAGATGTTTGTAGGCGTAGGTGCAGCGCGTGTACGAGATTTATTCAAAACTGCCAAAGAAAAAGCACCTTGTATCATTTTTATTGATGAAATTGATGCCGTAGGTCGCGCACGCGGACGGAATCAGATTCTTGGTGGCAATGATGAAAGAGAAAGCACACTCAATCAACTTCTGGTAGAAATGGACGGTTTTGGTACAGATTCAGGAATTATTATCATGGCAGCAACCAACCGTGCTGATGTATTAGATACTGCTTTGCTTAGACCCGGACGTTTTGACAGGCAAATTCCCGTAGAACTTCCTGACATCAAAGGCAGAAAAGCTATTTTTGAAGTACATCTCAAAAAAATAAAGTATGACCCCAGTCTTGACGTAGATTTTCTCGCCGCACAAACTCCTGGTTTCTCAGGTGCAGATATTGCCAATATCTGTAATGAAGCCGCTCTTTTTGCCGCACGCAAAGACAAAGAAATTGTAGATAAACAAGACTTTTTAGACGCTATTGACCGCATTATCGGTGGTTTAGAAAAGAAAAACAAAGTAATTTCTCCCGAAGAGAAAAAAGTAATTGCTTACCATGAAGCAGGACACGCACTTGTGAGTTGGTTTAAACCGTATGCTAATCCGTTGGTAAAAGTAACTATTGTGCCGCGCGGTAACGCCTTGGGTGCAGCATGGTATCTGCCCGAAGAAAAAGTCATTATGACTACCGAGCAAATTACCGATGAACTTTGTGCTATCATGGGAGGACGTGCTTCCGAAGAAATTATTTTTGGCAGGGTATCCACAGGCGCTTTGAGTGATTTGGAACGTGTAACCAAACGTGCTTACGCTATGGTTGCTATGTACGGCTTAAACAAAAGAATAGGTAATATCAGTTTTTATGACTCTACAGGACAATCTGAATATGCTTTTCAAAAACCTTACAGCGAAAAAACTGCACAAATTATAGATGAAGAAGTAAAAGCTATCGCCGAAGATGCTTACACAGAAGCTAAACGCTTAATTAAAGAACATATTGACGGTCTGCATACTATTGCTAAACAGTTGTTAGAGAAAGAAGTAATTTTCAAGGAAGACGTAGAACGCATTCTCGGTCCTCGTCCTAAACCTGAAAATTATACCGCTGTAGTATCTTAATTTTTTGTCTATAAACCTTATCTTGTATTTTTGCTGTTATGAACAAACCCGCTATTCCGAAAGGAACAAGAGATTTTTTACCTGTCCAAATGGCAGGACGTAAGTATATCTTTTCTGTATTACAACAAACTTTTGAAAAATATGGTTTTTTGCCTTTGGAAACCCCCGCAATGGAATTACAAGAAACTTTACGCGGTAAATATGGTGAAGAAGGCAACCAACTGATATTCAATGTACTAAATTCAGGAGATTTTCTTAAAGAAGTAGATACTGCTCAACCCTTACAATCCTCAAAAATACTTAGACACATTTCCAAAAAAGCCCTTCGGTATGATTTAACAGTTCCCCTTGCACGCGTAGTAGCTATGTATCCTAACGAGATTATTTTACCTTTTCGTAGATACCAAATGCAACCCGTATGGCGTGCAGATAGTCCTCAAAAAGGGCGATACCAAGAGTTTTATCAGTGTGATGTAGATATTATAGGTACTCCCAGCTTGACATCAGAAGCCGAACTCCTTACCATGATACAAGACGTGTTTGATACGCTCAGATTACCTGATATTATCATAAAAATCAATCATAGGCAATTATTAAGCGGTATTGTAGAACAACTTTCCCTGCAGGATAAAGAAACTGATGTACTTGTAGCCATAGACAAATGGGATAAAATTGGCACAGATGGTGTACTCAAAGAACTTACCCAACGGGAAATCAACCCCGAAAAGGCAAAAGAACTGATAAACATGCTTTCGCTCAAAGGAGATACCATTATGGTTTTACAGGAACTAGCCCAAAAATTAAATCATTCTCCCAAAGCACAACAAGGCATCCAGGATTTGCAAAAAATACTCAATTACCTATCAGCCATGAACTACAGCACTGAAAGAATACAGGTTGATATTACTTTGGCACGTGGTTTATCTTATTACACGGGAACAATTATTGAAGTAAAAGCTAATAACGTTCAAATGGGTTCTATACTTGGTGGGGGAAGATATGATAACTTAATAGGCATGTTTTCAGGAAGAGATATTACTGCTGTGGGCATCTCCTTCGGTGTAGACAGAATTTATGATGTACTTAAAGAAAAACAACTTTTGCCTACAAATGCGTACAATTCCCGCGTATTAGTAACTCAATTTCATGAAAATTTATTGGAAAACAGTTTGATGGTACTAAGCACATTAAGAAAAGCAGGTATTGCCACAGAACTCTACCCTGAACCCAAAAAAATAGGCAAACAGTTTGAATACGCAGATAAAAAAGGTATTCCTTATGTAGTTATTGTAGGTGAAGATGAAGTTAAAACAGGTATTTATAGCTTAAAGGAACTCAAAACAGGCGTACAACAGTCTTTTTCATTACAAGAGATAATAAACCACTTAAAAAATTCTTGAATCTAAATACATCTCATTTTTTACAGACAATTTATATCTTAAATCAAGGTCATTTCGGTACAAACTTCGCTTTACTCAATAACCTTGTTTATGCCTTATTTCTTATTTACTCAATCCGATAATTTCTTTGAACACTCTCGGAATATTCTTTTTTAAGGTTGCTTTGAGGGTGGTGTAGGACTGTTGTCCCAAAATCAAATCCACAAGTACCTGACGAATAAAAGCACTGCGCCTTGCCATAAATACCATAGCATTAGTAAACCACGTTTTGTAAAACTTTGGAAATATAGAGGCTGATTTTTGTAATTCTTGAATAATAGGCTGACACCTTTCGTAATACTGCTGTACATCATTTTCTATAATAGCTTGTGCGAGTATCTCCGCAGATTTGAACGCATAAAAAATACCTTCTCCTGTAATAGCATCTGTAAAACCTCCTGCATCACCGATTAAAGCCCAATTTTTACCTTGAATATGTTCTCTCTTCCATTCCCAAATAATAGGAATAGTAGCAGAATAATACCGCTTTGGATTAACCGTATAATTCGGATAATATGTGCTTAAAAATTCTTTTACAGTGTTGTAAGCCAATTCTTTGGAAAAACTACCTGCTAATGAAAAAAAGCCCACAGAACTATGGTCTTGACGAGGAAACACCCACAAGTAGCCTGTGCGTTTCTTATAAAACTTAATCACAGCTTCGTTTTCATTTAGTCCGTCTATGTAATAACCTATTCCTGAATAACGATTTTTAAGAAACGGTGGCGCCCCCAAAAACCTCCTACTGATGCCTTGCGCCCCATCTGCACCTATGATAAAATCAAAAAAATGTATGCTTGTATCTGTATAAACTTCAAATTTGTTCTCTTTTCTCTCTATTTTCTTAACTTCGTCAGCTATCCATTGCACACCTGCATCTTTACATTTTTGTAGCATATATTCACTTAACGTTTTTCGGGATACAATTTGCAATGGATGCATACAAGCAACTTTTACCTCACGATTATTCGGCGCAATAAACTTAAAATCATGTACAGTTCTGGCAAAAACGGGCAAATCTTTTAATATCTCAAAATGTTCAAATGCTTTGCTCGTTACTCCCCCTCCACAAGGTTTTTCAAAGGGAATCTGATGGTCAAATACTATACATTCAATACCTGCTTTTTTGAGCAGATACGCCGCATACAATCCCGCAGGTCCTCCGCCTATAATGCCATATTTCATATTTAGGTACAAAAGTACATTCTTAAAAAGAAAACCTCTCCCATAGTTCCCTTTTTTTTATTACTTTTGCTGATATGTTTTTGAAAATCATAAAAATTGTGTTTCTTTTTCTTGTAACGGTTGTTATAAACCCTGTTTTTGCACAAGAAGCACACATTTATATTTCAGGTTCAGAAACCATGAAAAAAATGATGATACGTCTTTCCGAAGCCTATATGAAAAAAAATCCCACGTTAATTATTGATGTAAAAGGCGGACATTCAGAAAAAGGTTTAGAAGACCTAAAAGCTAATCGTGTAGATATCTGTGCTACTACCAAACCTCCCGTAACTACTATTGCCGAAGAAATGAATAGTTTTTATGAAGAACCTCTTATTAAAAAAGTAATAGCTACAGAAGCACTTGCGGTTTTTGTGAATAAAAAAAATCCTGTAAAACAACTTACTTGCGAACAATTAGCCGATATTTTTTCAGGTAAAATTACCAACTGGAAACAACTCGGAGGAAAAAACGCACCTATCAAAGCCTACCGTATGCCTGATTTATCTGGAACCGCACAAACTTTTCAAGCCGCACTTATGCTTAATAAAAAATATGCAGAAAACTTACCTATCAAAAATACCTCGCAAGAAATGGTTGCTTCCGTAGAAAATGATGTATATGCTATTGCTTATGGTAAATTAAACCATGCTACTAAAAACACATTTGTTTTACCTTTACAAGATTGTGATAACGTATCTTTGGATAAAACTTTTTATGAAGCTAATCCAGAGAATATCAATGCTAAAAAGTATGTTTTTGCGAGAGAACTGTATCTCATGACACATAAAAAAACCAAACCCGAAGTAAAAGCATTTTTAGACTGGGTGCTTACACCAGAAGCACAAAGTTTAATCAGTGAAATGGGATTTATTCCTATAAAAAGTAAATAAAAATTTATTCTTTCTTGTAGATACATTGAAGCATGGAATTAAAAGTAAATGAAATATTTTATACTTTACAAGGTGAAGGGGCAAGAGTAGGTTGTCCTTCAATATTTATTCGTTTAAGCCATTGTGATAAAACTTGTTCTTTTTGTGATACAGAATTTGAAAGTGGAAATACATTATCTATTGAACAAATTTACACAGATATACAACAATATCCTTGCAAATGGATAGTTTGGACAGGTGGCGAACCTACTTTACAACTTACTGATGAAATTGTAGAATTTTTCAAACAAAAAAGCTATTTTCAAGCTATTGAAACCCACGGCGGTAATAAAGTTCCAAAAGGTATAGATTATATTGCGGTTAGCCCAAAAGTGGCAGAACATGTACTTGTACAAAACTTTCCTGATGGCGTGCAGGAACTGCGTTATGTGCGCCATGTAGGGCAAGCTATCCCACAACCTAAAATTAAAGCAGAACAGTATTTTATCTCACCTCAATTTAATGGAGATATGCCTGTATATGAAAATCTTGCTTATTGTATTGAACTTGTCAAAAAACACCCGCAATGGCGTTTATCGGTTCAGATGCACAAATTTCTTAAAATACGATAGAAATAAACTACTTTTGTACGTTTCATGAAAATTAAAAAGCAAGATATTTTTGAAAAGGTCACTATTACAAGAATGACCGTAGAGGGTACAGGTTTGGTACATATTGGTAAAATTCCTGTTTTTGTAAAAGGAAATGTAGCCCCTGGTGATACAGTAGATATTCGTATTACCAAAGTGCGCAAGAATGCTTGTGAAGCCATAGTAACCGAATTTCATACTTTATCTTCACATCATATTCAGCCAAGATGCTTGCATGCAGGCGTATGCGGTGGTTGTAAATGGCAACATATTCAATATGAGGTACAGCTCGCGCAAAAACAACACTTTGTACAACATGCTTTTGAAAAAACTATCCCAAATTTTCATTTTGGCATTTCACCAATTATAGCCGCACCACAGCCTTATTATTATCGCAATAAAATGGAATTCACGTTTTGCACGGATAAATGGCTTACCACTGACGAACTTGCTGATAAAAATTTGATTACAAACAAAAATGCTCTCGGACTGCATGTCCCACAACGCTTTGATAAAGTATTAGATTTACAAGAATGCCACTTATTAGATGAAAAAAACACACAAATACTTTACACTGTAAAAGAATACGCAAAACAAAGTAAAAAACCTTTTTATGATATTAAAAACCATACAGGATTTTGGCGCAATCTTATCTTGCGCAAATCTTATACCACTGATGATTTTATGCTTATTCTTATTATAGCCGAAAATGATGTAAAAGCTATTCATGAAGCTATGGCATATTTTCAAAAACAGTTCCCTTTTATCACTTCTTGGATATATATTGTCAATACAAAATTAAATGACTATTATCAAGACTTGGAATATCATGTTTTTTCAGGAAATCCTTACATAGAAGAAAATTTTGATGGTATTGTATTCCGTATAAGTCCGCTTTCTTTTTTTCAGACAAATACGCTACAAGCAAAAATACTCTATCAAACAGCAGTACAAATAGCACAAATACAATCTGAACACATTGTTTATGACCTTTATACAGGTACAGGTACTATTGCGAATTATGTAGCTAAAAAAGCAAAAAAAGTGATAGGAATTGAATTAGTAGATGCCGCAACCAAAGATGCTTTACAAAATGCACAGATTAACCAAAATGAGAATATCCAGTTTTTTGCAGGAGATATGAAAAATATCCTTACACCTGCTTTTGTACAGCATCATGGCAAACCTGATGTACTTATCACAGACCCGCCCCGTGCAGGTATGCACGCAGAGGTAATACGTACCATTATTCAAGTTCAGCCTGAAACAATTGTTTACGTAAGTTGCAATCCTGAAACACAAGCAAGAGATATAGCTTTGCTTTTACCTTATTATGACCTTGTAAGTTTACAACCTGTGGATATGTTTCCTCAGACTGCTCACGTAGAATGTGTAGCTAAATTAGTCCGAAAAAAATGACGTGCAATCACTTTGTTTTTTATCTGATGTATTTTTTATACCAGTAATTAAAAACCAGAACTGCCCATAAAGTCCAGTCTTCTTTTCCGTTTTTACCTTGCTCAATAGTATGATATAAATTTTGTAAAGCATTAAAGTCAAATATACCTTGTTCAAGTATCCAGTCTTTGTCCAATAGTTCTTTATGAATATAAGATTTGAGTTCTTTGGTGAAAAAATCGCGTAGAGGTACTTCAAAACCTTGTTTTTTACGGTGATACAGTTCAGGAGGAAGAATATTTCGGAAAGTATCTTGTACTATGCGTTTTCTATAATTTCCATAAATTTTACTTTCAGAAGGCAACTGAAATGCAAAATCTACTACTCTGTAATCTAAAAAAGGGGTACGTACTTCTAGGCTATTTGCCATAGACATCAAATCTACTTTGGTCAGCATATCCCCCTGTAAAGTAAGGTGCATATCCGCATACAAAACGTCCTGAATACCCGTGTGCGCATGTATGTAGTGCATATATTCCTGTGTGATTTCGTGCCTGTTTTGAGGATGAAACGAAGATTGAAGCAAGGCATTCCTCTCTGTATCCGTAAGTACACTGCACCAGTGCCAATAGCGTTCTGCAATATCTTGATTTAACCCCTTGCTATACTTCTGAATCTGCCATATTTTTCGGGTAAAACGGCTGTTACGGTTAGCAGGAATATGTTTCAAAACAGGATTAAAAGTTTTGAGTAAAAAGTTTAACCTTGTTTTTTGACGAGCTTTATATTCTCCAAGATGTTTCATATAACCGCCCATTACTTCATCTGCGCCATCACCAGAAAGGGCTACGGTTACTTTTTTACGCGTATATTTTGAGAGAATGTAAAAATTGAGTGCAGACGCATCAGCAAAAGGTTCATCAAGATAATCTAATACATTGAACACATTATCCAACAAATCCTGATAAGATACCTTGAATACGGTATGTTCTGTACCGCATTTTTTTGCTACAGCCAGAGCATATTCGGTTTCGTCATAAACAGGATTATCAAATCCTATAGAAAAAGTAAGCAGATGTTTCTGATGTTTTGCCGCCAATGCTGTAATTACGGACGAGTCTATACCTCCACTTAAAAAAACTCCGAGAGGCACATCAGCAATAAGGCGTTTTTGTACCGCATCTTCTAAAAGCTGTGCAAGATATTGCTGTTGTTGTGCATAATCTTGTTTAGATACGTGTATATTTGTAAAATCAGGTTTAGGAACAGTATAGTACGGGTGTTGCTCAACCTGATTTACATCAGGATTTATTATAGCATAGTGTCCTGATTTGAATTTGAAACAGTTTTTAAGAACACTAGTATTAGGTGGAAAGTAATTAAGTTGAAAATATGCCCATAGATGCCTGTAATTGATTTCTCGCGGAATACCTAATGCAATGAGTGCTTTAAGTTCTGAACTAAATAAAATTTTATCTGTATCCTGATATATCCAAAGAGGTTTTACCCCAAATCTATCACGGGCAAAGATAAGTTCATTTTTTTGTGTATCATAAAAAGCAAAAGCAAAAAAGCCGTTGAGTTTAGGAATAGCGTTTTCTTTGTACAAAATGAGCAAATGCAGTAAAACTTCGGTATCAGAATGGGTTTTAAAGGAAATTCCTTGCTGAATAAGTTCCTGTTTTAGTTCTTGAAAATTAAATATTTCACCGTTAAAAACTATCACATAACGTTTATCTGTACTCCAAAAAGGCTGATGTGCTTTTTCTGAGGTATCTATGATAGATAATCTTGTTTGTCCAAGTATCACAGGATAACTATAAAACAGTCCTTGTGCATCAGGTCCTCGCGAGCGAAGAGTATACAAAGCCTCATGAAATTTTTCTTCTTTTATGGTATCTTCGGTAAAAAAACACGCACCAAGTATTCCACACATAGTTTAGCCTATATCAATTTTACAAACTCTGTTTTGATGTCTTCCCCCTTCAAAAGAGGCATTCATATAGCTTTGAAGGATATTTTTTGCCTCTTCAAAAGAAATAAACCTCGCAGGTAAACAAAGTACATTAGCGTCATTATGTTGTTTGGCAAGTACTGCAATTTCAGGTTTCCATACCAAAGCGGCACGAATACCTTTATGTTTGTTAGCTGTCATACAAACGCCATTCCCACTTCCACAAATAAGAATACCAAATTCATAATCAGGGAGTTGCTCACATAAAGGGTGTACCACATCAGGATAGTCCATAGAGTCTTTGGAATGCGTACCAAGGTCAGTGAATTGTATATTCTTGGCAAAAAAAGTTTTGAGTTGCTCTTTGAGTTCAACACCTGCATGGTCCGAAGCAATAATTACTTTTCTCATGGCACAAAGTTAGAAATTTCTAGATTTTGATTTCGGAATTATCAATCATTAGTTATCAATTATGAATTATGATTTATTTTTGCAGATATGGAAAAAAAATACTTTGCACACGAATCCGCGTACATAGATGAAGGTTGTGTGATTGGCGAGGGAACAAAAATATGGCATTTTTCCCACATTATGCCTAACTGTATCATAGGTAAAAACTGTAATATTGGTCAAAATGTAGTAGTTTCACCTGATGTAATTTTAGGAAATAATGTAAAAGTTCAAAATAATGTGTCCATATACACAGGAGTTATTTGTGAAGATGATGTTTTTTTAGGTCCTTCTATGGTGTTTACTAATGTCATCAATCCGCGTTCTGCTGTAAACAGAAAAAGCGAGTACAAAAAAACATTGGTTAAAAAAGGCACAAGTATAGGAGCAAATGCAACTATTGTATGTGGAATAACTTTACATGAGTATTGTTTTATAGGTGCAGGTGCGGTAGTTACCAAAGATGTACCTGCCTTTGCTTTGGTAGTCGGTAATCCTTCTCGTCAGATAGGCTGGATAAGTAAATACGGACACAGATTAGAATTTAATGCAGAAAACATAGCAGTATGCCCCGAAAGTCACGAAAAATACAGATTAGAAAACAATCAAGTACGTGTTGCAGAATAATTGAAGGTTTAGTTTAAGGGATTTTGATTTAGGATTTATCAATTAGGGCTTGAAGGTATTTTAAAGAAAATTTTTACATTATGAATGACAAGCCATGTTGTAATTTGGTCAAATTATGATACATTTGTGCTTGTAACATTCGTCAATTATGAGATATAAATTATTTGGAAACACAGGATTAAGAGTATCCGAACTATGCTTGGGTACTATGACTTTTGGCACAGAATGGGGCTGGGGCGCAGATTACAAACAATCCAAAGCTCAATTTGAAGCCTTTGTAAAAGCAGGAGGTAACTTTATAGATACCGCTAATCGCTATACCGAAGGAACATCAGAAAAATGGCTAGGAGAATTTATTGCATGGGATAGGGATAAATTTGTTATATCAACAAAATACACTTTGTATGACCGCATGCATGATGTAAATTTTTCAGGCAATCATCGCAAAAACATGATGCGCTCTGTACAAGGTAGTCTAAAGCGTTTGAATACAGATTATATAGACATTTTTTGGGTGCATGTATGGGATAATACTACTCCGATTGAAGAAATTATGCGTGGATTAGATGATTTAGTAAGCAGAGGAGTGGTACATTATATTGGTATTTCGGATACACCTGCTTGGATTGTTTCTCGTGCCAATATGTTGGCTGAACTGCGTGGCTGGACAAGTTTTGCAGGTATTCAGATAGAATATTCTTTGCTTCAGCGTACAGGAGAACGCGAACTCTTACCTATGGCAAAAGCACTCAATATGGCTACTACGGCATGGTCGCCCCTTGCAGGAGGAGTATTAACAGGTAAATATCTTAAAGGAGAACAAGGCAGAATAATAGAAAATAGTAGCAAACGCAGTGAAAAAAGCAATGCTATTACACAAGAAGTAGTAAATATAGCCGAGGAACTTGGTGTTTTACCCTCACAGGTAGCGCTGAATTGGTTAAGACAAAGGAATCAGTTGATTATTCCGATAGTAGGCGGTAGAACTGAACAGCATTTACAAGAGAGTTTAGGCTGTCTGTCTTTTACCTTGTCCGAAGCCCATATTCAGCGTTTAGATGAAATTAGTAAGCCGGAGCTTGGTTTTCCTCATGAGTTTTTAGCTTCTAACAACGTAAAAGATATTATGTCTGGGGGTACGCATACATGGTTAGACAAATAAAATTTATATTTTACTTACTTGTCTTATAATGTATTGAAAATCAAACATTTGTATATTTAAGTTTTACAGATTGCAAAAAAAATACTATGCAATCAAAAAAACTATTATTTTTGCATTCTCATAATGTGTTGAGACATGCAAGAGGACAACAAAACTACTGTGGAAATAGAAACTTTTGAAGAATTAAAAGAACTCAAACTCGCTATTATTGCCGAGGCACAAAAACACGTGCAACCTGCTGACTGGAAAGAAGGTTCAGATAAATTTAAGGAACTGCGCAAAAAATGGGCAGAAATTTCTGAAAATGCCAAAGTTGTTGTAGAAGAGGAAGATGCTAAGTTAAATGAAAGATTTAACAAAATCTATGATACTTTCTACAAAAACAGAGATGAATACTATGCAGGAATAGAACAAGAAAAAGCCAATAATGCGAAACGCAAACACGCTCTTATAGATGAACTTAAAGAAATTATTCATCAAGGAAAAGCCATAGACTCTATTCAGAGAGTAAAAAAAATACAGGAAGAATTTAAGGAAATAGGCGCTACTCCTATAAGCGAAACTGAAAACCTGCAAAAAAGTTTTCAGGCATTGCTAGACCAGATTTATGCAGAAGTAAAACTGTATTACGAACTCAAAGACATAGATAGAAAAAAAAATCTTGAAGAAAAAATTTCCTTATGCGAACAAGCAGAAGCACTTATTCACGAAACAGATGTAAAATTGGCTATTCAGCGTGTACGCACTCTATACAATGCATGGAAAGAAATTGGTCATGTGCCTCAAGAGCACACAGAAACAATATGGGAACGTTTTAAGAAAGCCACAGATGCCATAAATGCACGGTACAATGAATACTTACAGACTGTACAAAAAGAACAACAAGAAAATTTATCCAAAAAAGAAGCCCTTTGTACAGAAATACAAACTTTTGTAGACGGTATTAACATACAGAACAAATCCACAAACTGGAAAGAATATCAGGCAAAAATAGAAGCTTTTGAGCAACAGTGGGAAGCTATCGGATATGTACCCAAAGAACAAAGTGATGAGATATGGAAAAAATACAGGGGAATTATCGGTCAGTTTTATGGTAAACAAAAAGAGTTCTTTAAACTCAGACAGCAGGAAAGAGAAAATGCTATTCAGCAAAAAATGGCACTTATTGAAGCCGTAGAAGCTCTCAAAGACAGTACAGAATGGGATAAAACTACTGCCGCCCTTAAAAAATATCAGGAAGAATGGAAAAACACAGGATTTTTGAATGAAAAAGAAGGCAAACCTCTATGGGAAAGATTCAGAGCAGCATGCGATTATTTCTTTAACCAGCGCAAGGCTTTTTATGAACAGGCAGAAGAGGAAAGAAACAAAAACTTAGAGGAAAAAGAACGCATCTGTGCAGAAATTGAGAGTTTTATAGAACAAGAACCTAATGAAGAAAACACAAATAAGGTTAAAGAATATCAAAAAGCATGGAAAACACTCGGAGAAGTTCCTATAAAAGAAAAAAATAAAATATGGAATCGCTTTACCCAAGCCTGCGATGCTTATTTTGACCATCTCAGAAGTTTTAACAAAAAAGGATTTGTAAAAACTAAAAATCAAAACAAGCATAATCAAAATTATCAACAGAATGATAGTAACGATGAAGGTAAAATAAATAAAAAACTCAAAGCCCTGCAACAAGAAAAAGAACAGTTGGAAAACAACCTCTCTTTCTTTGCCAAAGGTAAATCTGGGGACAGTTTGAGAAACACAGTTCAAACTCAAATTGATAAAATAAACGCACACATTGAGTCCCTAAAAGCAGAACTTAAAGCTATCAGAAAAGCTAAAAAAGATGCTGAAAACAACATTCGGACTGAAAACAACGCAGAAAACACCATAGTTGAAAATACAGAAATCCAGGAAGAAACCAAAACAGATTAGATTTCTCACAAATTTTATATTTTACATCAGTGTTTGGTAAAAACAAACACTGATTTTTTATTTTTGCGGATATGATTTTAACCGATATCCAGATTCTTAAAGAAATAGAAAACGGAAATATCAAAATAGAACCTTTTGATAAAACTTGTTTAGGAACAAATAGTTATGATGTACATTTAAGCAAACATTTGGCTACTTACAAAGATGAAATTTTAGATGCTAAAAAACATAATCTTATCATACATTTTGAAATTCCTGAAGAGGGATACATTCTTTTACCTAATCGTTTGTATTTAGGTTCAACTTTGGAATATACAGAAACATTTAATGCTGTTCCTTTTTTAGAAGGTAAAAGTTCTGTGGGACGCTTGGGTATAGATATTCATGCCACCGCAGGAAAAGGCGATATTGGTTTTTGTAACCATTGGACATTGGAAATATCTGTTTCTCAACCTGTACGCGTGTACGCAGGTATGCCTATAGGACAATTGATTTACTTTGAAGCCAAAGGAGAAGTTATGAATTATTATCATAAAAAGCCCTCAGCTAAATATAATGAACGCTCTCCTTTACCCAAAGAGTCTATGATGTGGAAGAATTTTGTAAAGTAAAACTAAATTCATTTTAGTTTTGGAAATTTTATTTTATCTTCTACTTCAAATGTCTCTTCAATAAATGAAATAAAATCTTGGCAAGTGTCTTTTTTTATAGGAGCTTGCCCATGTGCTAAACGAGAGTAGTTTCGTACAAATAATAGTTTTTTGAATTTATCTTGTTTTTCAAAGAAAGTTTTTGCTCTCTTATTTTTAGCTTTTTCATCAAGAACCTTAAAAGCATCAAATAATCCTAATTCTACTTTTTGTTGACTTTTTGAAATTGCCGCGTACTTTTTCTTCAAAGTATCAGGTAAAAAATCCAAACTTACAGCATCAGTTTTTATTTGAAATTCTTTTTCAAATTCTATCTGGGCAATCATTTCAACAAGTCTGTATAATCTTGATACAGCATCATCATATTTTCCTTCATCAAATCGCCTTTTTGCATTTGATAATAAATCAACTAGGTCTATTTCGCTTAACTTTGATTCTTCACTCCCCTCTTTGAGCTTGTGCAAATCAGTTTTATGCTCTTCAATTAATTTTTTTAACCCATGTTCAACTGCAATTTTAAGGTCAATTAAATTTAGTTTTTCAGATGCTTGCTTAAAATTAAATCTATCCCATTGACCATAAGCCTCTGATAAAACCATATAAAAGTTTATCTTTTCTTTATATGTAGGATGTATGTTCGTACTTTCTAATAAGCTATAAGCACTATCAAACTGATAATGATTAAATAACTCTTTAAAGAACTTTATCTTCTGTTGAGTAAAAATTGCACTAGGAGATAACAGATAAGGACGTTCTGTACCTGACATTACTCGCCCTTGGACATCACGCGATCCAGCAACATAACTTAGTGTTTTTATTTCTCGGGCAATTGAAGCACTAACTAACGCGGCAGACATAGATTTTGTTCCACTTGTATAATCCGCAACAATCTCCTCAGGAGTATAGCCCTTTTTAATAATCTCATCAATGTAGTCTGAATACTCTTGATACAATATCTCAACATCATTAACTTCATTAAGTTGTTTGACTATAACATCATTATCATCTCTATTTTTGGATAATTTTGTTAATATGTTATTTAATGTTTTTTCGCTCTCTGCTGAATATATGAAAAACAGTAAATTGGGATTTTGCTGACGAATAGAAAAAACTATTCCGTCATCTACTCCTGAACCTGTTCCAATAGTGATTATCATTGCTTTTTTCATGTTCATTTATGAATATCGGATTAGTAGTACAAATATATTCCATATTTTTATTAAGTAAGAAATTGAATGTACAAATGAACAGAAATTCAAAAAATTTGTTTAGTAGCATTTGTTTATTTAGTTTTGAACTTCGCAAATCATCAAATTTAACCTAATATTTATTATGAGTTCAAGTACAAAACACCCCAGAGGACTGTATTTGCTGTTTTTCACCGAAATGTGGGAACGTTTCAGCTACTATGGTATGCGTGCCATTTTTACCTTGTATATGGCAAAAGCGCTTTTGTTTGATAAAGCATTAAGTTCCAGTATTTATGGAAGTTATACAGGATTAGTTTATTTAACACCGCTTATTGGGGGTTATGTGGCAGACAGATACTGGGGTAACAGGCGTTCTATTCTGTTTGGTGGTATTCTTATGGCAATAGGACAACTTTTAATGTTTGCCAGCGGAAGTGTGTACAGTAGCAGTACTACCACAGCCTCTTCTTTAATGTTTTTAGGACTTGGTTTTTTAATATTCGGTAATGGATTTTTCAAGCCTAATATTTCTACTATGGTAGGGCAATTGTATCCTGCTAATGACAAACGAGTAGATAGTGCTTTTACCATATTTTATATGGGCATCAATTTGGGGGCGTTTTTTGCACCTTTGGTATGCGGAGGCTTAGGAGATACAGGTAATCCCTCTGACTTCAAATGGGGATTTCTCGCCGCAGGTACAGGTATGATTATCAGTATATTATCTTTTTATTTTTTCAAAGATAAGTATATTATTACTCCCGAAGGTCTGCCTATTGGGGATAAGCCTAAAAAAGAACTTAAAACAGAAAGCACTCCCGCACCTAAAATCAATACCAAAGAAATTCTTAAATGGTTGGGCATTGAAGTACTGGTATGGATATTCTGCAAAGGTGTATTAGGATTTGATATTATTGGTGCGTTTATTTACTCGCTGGGTTTTGTGGCCCCTGCTTATGTGATTTCAGATAAAAGTCTGAACAAAATAGAAAGACACAGAATATGGGTAATTTACATTGCCGCATTCTTTGTAATTTTCTTTTGGGCGGCTTTTGAACAAGCAGGCGCATCTTTAACGTTCTTTGCCGAAGAACAAACTAATAGACAATTAGGGAGTATAACCATACCTACCAGCTATTTTCAGAGTATCAATGCAGTAGCTATAGTTATTTTTGCACCTGTTTTTGCTATCATATGGACAGAATTGGCTAAAAGAAACAAAGAACCTAATTCCCCTTTGAAGCAGGCTATAGGTTTGTTTTTACTTGCTGTAGGGTATCTTATTATTGCTTTTGGTGTAAAAGGTATATCCCCTGAAACCAAAGTAAGCATGCTTTGGCTGATTACATTGTATTTACTACATACCTTTGGGGAATTATGTTTATCTCCTATCGGTTTATCTATGGTAGTAAAACTTGCACCTGTCCGTTTTGCATCTTTGTTAATGGGAATTTGGTTTTTGTCTACCGCAATGGCAAATAAATTTGCAGGTGATTTAAGTGCTTTATACCCTGATGAAATTAAACAGGAAGGCAATATCAGTGCGGTTTCTTATACATTCAAGCAAGATACCATTCAAAAAAGCATTTCTCGTATAGATAGCAGTTATGTTAAATTACTGCCCAAAGAAAGTGCAGTTTGGAAACTTACTCGCAGTAATGATAGTTACAAAGCCCCCGAAACAAGTGCATTTGAACAGTTCTTAATTAATCTTGGATTAAGGAAAGCACCACAAAAACCTAAAGACTCTTTACTTGCTATCACTCAACTTCCTAATCCAAATGGGTATAAACTCTCAGAATATCATACAAAATTGATAGGTTTAAGCAGTAAAGATATTTATAGAACCTATTTTAGTGAAGACGGTAAAACAGCTTATTTGCTCAAAGCTAAAAAAGATAATACGGTTGAAATTCAGTATTGGAACTTATCTCCGAAAAAACCACACTTTATAGGATTTGAAATAACCAACCTATACAGTTTCTTTATGATATTTGTAGGTATGGCAGGTATGGCTTCCGTGATATTGTTTGTTATATCTAAAAAATTATACAACATGATGCACGAAGAAGTAAAGGATAAATAATTGTAACTCCTGAAATTACTTAATATCCCTGACCGTTAAACAGTCAGGGATGTTTTTTATGGTGTAATAAAATTTGTATCAATTTTATCGCTTGGGGTTTCATTTTCATTTTTTTCAGGAATATGTGTATCTTTTTTCATTTTAATAGCAAGAATAACCGCAGATACTAATGCTGTAAATACTCCGAGAGTGTTTACATAAAAACTATATTGAAGTATAATACCAAGTGCTTTTACGCCACTGTCGCTGAATTTTTGCACTATATAGATTTGGCATGCTAATAAAAAAAACAGGGTTAAATTAACATTGATATACAAACACTTAAAATTATTTTTAACTGCCATCAGTATAGGAATAATGTATAGTAACCCGTATGCTATCAGGACTATCATGGAAGTTGTTTTATCTTCTAATTTTACATTATTGCTTTGAAATACACTGTATGCCATATAAAAAAACGTCAGCATAAGTAAGCCACTGCTTATGGGTACAAAACGCATATTCTTTTCATTGAGAAGTATTCCTGCCCATACCCATAAAGCACAGAGAATAGCTGTTACTATTGTAATTACTTTGAGATTTTGAATAAGTTTTATGATATCAGTAGCAAAAAATAGGGCAAGTCCTTCAATTTTTATCCATGTAAGGATACAACTTATGAGTGTGAGCAAAATACCACCCGAAAATACTTTTACGGGGATATTGGAAAAATATATTTTTTTAATCTGTTCGTTTATCATAACACAAAAGTAATGAAAAACAGCAAGACAAAAGTATTTTACCTTGCTGTGTAAAAAAGAGAAAAATATATGTTCTAGCCTTTTTTCTTCAATTGTTCTACGGCGTCTTTTACTTCTTTGTTATTGGGGTCAAACTCTAATGCTTTTTGATACATTTCAATAGCTTTTTTATTATCATCATTTTGCAGGTAGTAATAACCCAGATAAGAATACGCGTTAGCATTATCTTTTTTATAGATGTCTTTTGAAGCGTCAGGAATAGCTATAAACTGCTCATAGAAAGGTTTGGCAAGCCATTTTTTTTGTTTAGGGTCTTTAATGTCTTTATTGACGTCCTGCTCTATAATACTATTACAGTATGCTCTCCATAGAGGACCCTGTGGGGAGGAAGGCGCAAGTTCCATTACTTTCATATAGGCAGTATCGGCTTTGCCATACATTTTTTCAAAGTAATAGCATCTACCAAGATAGATATAGTCATTTACGCTAGGTTTAAGATTTTGAATTTTATATTCATACTCCGCAATGGCTTCTTTGTATTTTTTCATAAAGAAGTAAGAAGTTGCCATATCTCCGCGTATTTCTTGTTTTTTAGGGTCTAATTCCAATACTTTTTTATAGTTTTCGATGGCAAGCGAGTCTTTTTTCTGTTTGGAAAGACATCGTGCAAGGTATTCGTAATCAGAAGCAAGTATGGTATCATTAGCTTTTTTTACTTTAAACATCTGATTGAGATATTTTTCACCATTTTCATATTCTTTGAGTTCAAAAGCGGCATAACCTGCCAATCTGTTTATCAGGAATACAGAGTTATCAATCCCGTTTGCAGTGGCAGTGATTTTTTTAAGACTTTCAAAATCTTTCATTAGGTACATCAGACGAGCGTACTGTTTATAGAAATCCATGGTAGGTTCTGCCATAGAGAGATATTTGTCATAGTACTCTTTGGACTTATTGTATTTACGAGCTTGGTAATATAAATCTCCGAGTTCTTTGTAGCTTGTGGCATTATTGGGAGCAAGTTCTATCGCTTTAAGGTAAGCGGCTTCGGCAGCATCAAAACTTTTACCTTGTTTGTATAGGCGGGCTTTGTGAATATGATAATGTCCTTTTTTAGGTTGATTTTTATCATTTAGTTCAGCGTCATCGTAGGCTTTAAGGGCATTTGTACCGTCATTCATAGCACGGTAGGCATCACCTTTGAGAATATAAGTATGAATATTTTTAGGGTCTAATTTCAAGGATTGTTCTATTAGGGTTAGAGCATATTTAGCATCTTTGGCAGTGTGGTGTATGTATACTTCTGCGCACTCATTAAGTACATTTACATCTTTATTAGCAGTTATAGAAAGTGCTTTATCTGTATTTTTTCTTGCTTCTGCAAGATTACTGCCTTCTGCATTTACTTTGGCTAATCCGATATAGTTCCAGGCACTGTTGGAAACTTTTTCTGTACCCATAGCAAAATAGATACGCGCAGAGTCTAATTTTTCACATTCAAGATACAGTTCTCCCAGTCTATAATAAGCTTCGGCATTAGAGGGACTACTTTCAATGATTTTTTTAAATAATTTTGATGCAGAATTATATTTGTGTGCATGCCATAAGGAAGTAGCCTCATCTATAGATTGTGCATGTATGCATAAACTGAAGATACTAATAAGATAAATTATTCCAATTTTTTTGAACGAGTTCATAACTGCAAAATTAAACAAAAAGAGATTAAATAACTCAATATACTAATTTTATACCATTTCTGAAGAGAATGGTAAGTATTCCGCCGTATTACATATCAGGGGCAAATTTCCATCTTTTGTGCGACCATAACCACGTATGAGGCTCAGCATGAATGCCTTTTTCTAATTGTTTTGCATATAGTTCAGTGATATACAGGGTTTCTTGTTTTTTATCTGTAATTTTTTCAGGAGGAGTATATAAGTGTATGATTTCCATTTGGTAATAGTGTCTTTTTATTTTACGGACTGTTCCATAATACACAGGTACACCCGCACCCATAGATAACCACGCTAATCCACTAAAAAAAGGGGTTGGGCGATTAAGAAACTGTAAAACACATTCTTTATCTATTTCTATGGGTCTTTGGTCTGCCACAGAACCTAATAGTACTTTTTGCTCTTTCTGTTTTAATTTTTTTAATACAGACAGTGGTTGTTCTGACGAATACATTGTACCACCAAATTTCATTCGCATAGAGTTTATCATTTTTTCTACATATTTATTGCGGAGAGGCTTATAAAAGCCTATTGGGTAGATATTTTTATCTTTAAAGTATGCACCAAATATTAAGCACACCCATTCCCAATTATTTTGATGAGATAAAGCTATAATCACATTTTTATCTTGTTTAATAATTTCTTTCAGAGCTTCGTTTTCTACAATCTGAAAATGTTTAAGTATCTGTTTTTCAGACATAGAAAAGCCTTTAATTGTTTCCATTACCAAATCCGCAAGGTGTTTGTAAAAGTTTTTGATAATTTTATTCTGTTCATTTTTTGTCAGATGAGGAAAAGTACGCTCAATATGTTCTTTTACTACTTTTTTTCTGTATCCAATACCATAAAAAAGGGAAACATACAATACAAAACTGTAAAGGTCAAGTATCCACCAGGGCATACGGCTTATTAAAAAAAGGTATATTCTTAATAACAGATATACAGCACGCATAAACAACAGGCAAAAGTAAGCAAAAGCATAGTTTAATCAGTATATAAAAAGATAACAAAATTTTTATTATTGATTTTCAATGACTTACAAAAAAATGCAACTTTTTATTAAAAAATTACAACCTAACATTTTGTATTTTAAAAAACTTATTTTAATTTTGTAATGTGTTCAAATAAAAACACAAACTAACAAGTTAATCATTAATTGTAAAAGCGTATGAAAGCATTCATCATCAAAGGATTGGTCTTACTGACTTGCTGTATTCTGCAAGCTCAGACGTTTGATGCCATGAAAAAAAGTGCAGAAGCAGGAGATGCTAACGCACAACTGGCAGTAGGTAATGCGTATTATCTGGGTACGTATAACAACACAGATGTTTTACAGGATTTTGCTCAGGCAGTATTTTGGTACACCAAATCTGCGGAACAAGGTAACATAAAAGCACAGATTCAGTTAGCGGATTGTTATCAAAAAGGCAATGGTGTTCCTGCTGATGCAGTTACGGCTGTAGCTTGGTTAAGCAAAGCCGCTTACAAAGGCGATAAAGATGCTCAATTTGCTCTTGGTAATGCCTATGCGAAAGGACAAGGTGCGGCACAAAATGATAGCACTGCTTTGTACTGGTATGCCAAAGCCGCATCACAAGACCACACAGAAGCTCAGATGGCAGTAGCTGAGATGTACGAAAAAGGTAAAGGAACAAGACAAAGTTATGCGCAAGCCGCTTTTTGGTACAACAAATTAGCTGAAAAAAACTATGCTCCTGCACAGGTTAAACTAGGTACGTACTACAAAGACGGTATGGGCGTAAAAACAGATTATACCCAGGCTATCGGTTGGCTGACTAAAGCGGCTAATCAAGGTAATTCTGATGCTTTTGTTTTACTGGGTATGTGTTATGAAGCACCAGGTTCACAGCAGGATTATAATAAAGCTATTCATTATTACGAAAAAGCCGCAGAAGCTAAAAATGCCACTGCGTTCTATCAGTTAGGTAATTTTTATTACAAAGGGGTTACAGGAAGTCCTGAATACAATAAAGCGGCAGAGTATTATACCAAAGCAGGAGACGCAGGAGATGCACGCGCTTATATGATACTTTCTGAAATGTATATGGAAGGCAAAGGGGTAACCAAAGATGAAGCCAAAGGCGTGAGTTGGGCAATAAAAGCGGCAGATAAAGGCGATTTGAACGCACAGAAAAAAGTTGCAGTATATTATATGAAAGGTCAGGGAGTATTACAAGATTTTGCCAAAGCCGTAGATTATTATACCAAAGCCGCTAATCAGAATGATGCAGAGTCACAGTTTATGGTCGCCCGTGCCGCAGAAGAAGGCATAGGAGATTTACAGGATTATGTAAAGGCAGTGTTCTGGTACCAGAAAGCCGCAGAAAATAACTATGCACAAGCACAGGTAAAACTTGGAAAATGTTATGAAATGGGTCAGGGTACTACCAAAGAACCTATTCAGGCAGTATATTGGTACACCAAAGCCGCGGGACAAAACTATGCGGAAGGTCAGTATGAACTTGGCAGATGCTATCAGGAAGGTATCGGAGTAACCAAAGACTATTCCCAAGCCGCAACGTGGTATGCCAAAGCCGTAGCACAACAAAATACTAATGCACAAGCCGCTTACGGACTTTTACATGAAAAAGGTTGGGGGGTTACACAAGACTATAACAAAGCATTCAGTTTATACTCCGAAGCCGCTAAAAAAGGACATCCTATGGCACAGAATAATCTCGGTATGCTGTATGAAACAGGAAACGGCACAGAAAAAAATCTTGCCAAAGCCTTTGAATGGTATCAAAAGTCTGCGGAACAGAACTATACCGAAGGTATGTATAACCTGGCCTCCTGCTATGAAGATGCCAAAGGAACAGCTAAAGATATGACCAAAGCTGCTGACTGGTATGGCAAGTCCGCCCGCGCTGGATATGCACCTGCACAAGATAAATATGGTTTGTGTTTAGCTGACGGTAAAGGCGTAGATAAAGACGAGAAAAAAGCAGTAGAGTTTTTTAACATGGCCTCTGACCAAGACTATGCACCTTCACAAGTTAATCTTGGGGATATGTATGCAAGTGGTAGAGGAGTAAGTCTGGATTATGCTAAGGCACTGAACTTTTATCTTAAAGCGTCTGATAAAAATAATCCCAAAGGACAACTACAAGCAGGTAAATGCTACATCAATGGACAAGGCACTCGCGTAGATAGTGTAAGAGGAGTAGAGTTACTCATTAAAGCCGCTGACCAGAATATAACCGAAGCTCAATTTCATGTAGGATATGCTTATGAGCATGGCATGGGCATAGCCAAAGACCAAAAGAAAGCTGTATTTTATTACAACCGTGCCGCAGAACAAGGTTTTGCTCGCGCACAGTATGCTATGGGTTATAATTATCTTAATGGTCTAGGAGTAGATAAAAACCCACAAGTGGCTACTTCATGGTTGAATAAAGCCGCAGAACAAGGTGAAATCTCCGCTCAAATACTACTTGCTAATTGTTATATGACAGGAGTAGGTGTTCCTGTTAATGAACAACAAGGCGTATATTGGTATAGCAAAGCCGCTGATGCAGGTAATCCTGAAGCAGAATATCAGTTAGGTATGTGTTACAAGTTAGGTAAAGGAACAAAAAAAGAAATGAGCACCGCCGCAGAGTGGTTTCAAAAGTCTGCTAATCAGGGAAATGCTAACGCACAAGCTCAACTCGGATTATGCTATTACAAAGGTGAGGGTGTCCCTCAGAATTATACCAAAGCTATCGAACTCCTCCAAAAAGCCGCCGATAATGATAACGTGGAAGCGCAGTCTTGCCTTGGCGAAGCCTATACCTTAGGATATGGCACCAAAGTTAACCTTGACAAAGGAACAAATTATCTTACCCGTGCCGCCGAAAAAGAAGATTTCAAAGCACAGTACCTTCTTGGAATAATGTATCTCAATGTGGGATATTATTCAAAAACCAAGCAGAAACAAGACAAGTCTAAGGCTAAAAAATACCTTAGCATGGCACACACCAATCCTAACACGCCAACTGACGTCAAAATAGAAATCAAACGCTATTGGGACGACAACGGTCTGGCGAGAATACGCTAAACAATTAATGATACGGGAGATGCAATGCTCCCGTTTTTACTTTTAAACACTATACAAACGGATATTACGCCTTTGAGGTAAGGCTGTAAATGTACGAAATAATAGTATTTAACTTTTCTGACACACCTGCTACAGTATTTATTCCTTGCACAGACAAGATAAGTTGTTCTTTCACTTGTTTTAAGCTATGGGTTTTTCCGTTTTTTGCTACATATTCTAATAATCTGCTAAAAGCATCACTTTTAAAGAAAGATACGTTTTTATCTGAAACAAAATACAGTTTAAGTTGTTTGTTCTTAAAACTGATTTTTTCCAATGCCATTTGCTTTCCTAACCATTTAAGCGTCATGCTCTGAATCAGATTTTCTACCATATCAGGCAAATCTCCAAAACGGTCTTGCAACTGTGTTCTGAACGCTTGTAAATCTTTTTCATTGTCAATTTTAGAAAGTTCTGTGTACAGGTTCATACGTAAAGCAATATTATTCACGTAATATTCAGGAATACGAAGTTCCTCATCAGTTTCAATAACACATTCGGATACTGTAAAAGCATTCTGTTCTTTTTCTGAGAAGACGTGGGAAAAACTTTCCTTTTTAAGTTCCTGAATAGCTTCATGAAGTATTTGCTGATAAGTTTCAAAGCCCATTTCGTTAATAAATCCGCTTTGGTCTGCACCGAGCAAATCTCCTGAACCGCGTATTTCCAAATCCTTTAATGCAATGGAAAAACCCGCTCCCAAGTCTGAAAATTCTTCCAGAAGTTCTAATCTTTTACGCTGTTCTGTGGGTAGTGCGGTTAAAGAAGGTGCTAACAGATAACAAAAGGCTTTTTTATTAGAACGCCCTACTCGCCCGCGCATCTGGTGCAAATCACTTAATCCGAATAAATGAGCATTGTGTATGATGATGGTATTTGCATTAGGAATATCCAAACCTGCTTCTATGATAGTGGTAGAAACGAGTACATCTGCCTGATGTTCAATAAATTTTGTCATTACTTCTTCTAATTTTCCGCCTTGCATCTGTCCATGTCCTACAATAACCCGCGCATGAGGTACTAAACTCTGTATAAGATTGGCAATACTGTAAATATCTTCTATGCGATTATGTACAAAATACACCTGTCCATTACGTTCAAGTTCGTACTCTATGGCATTTTTAATAGTTTCTTCATTAAAGCTCAGCACCTCGGTATGTACAGGTTGCCTATTAGGAGGCATAGTTTTAATGGTACTCAAATCTCTTGCGCCCATAAGCGAAAAATATAAAGTACGCGGAATAGGCGTTGCGGTAAGAGTAAGTGTATCTATATTTTCTTTCATAGCACGGAGTTTTTCTTTTACGCCTACCCCAAATTTTTGTTCTTCATCAATAATCAATAAACCTAAATCTTTGAATTGTACATCTTTGGAAACCAATCTATGTGTACCTATTACAATGTCTGCTTTACCATTTTTTATCATTTCTAATGTTTCTTTGATTTCCTTCGGACTTCTAAAACGATTTAATACACGAATATTTACTCCAAAATTCTTTAAGCGTTCTTGAAAAGTATGGTAATGCTGTGTAGCCAGTACCGTAGTAGGTACAAGTACGGCCACCTGTTTGCCATTAACTACTGCTTTAAAGGCAGCGCGAACAGCCAACTCAGTTTTTCCACAGCCTACATCACCACAGAGTAACCTATCCATAGGTTTAGGTGACTCCATATCTTTTTTTATTTCTTCCCATGCTGTTATTTGGTCAGGCGTGTCTTCGTACATAAAATTAGCTTCTAATTCGTAATTCAAATAGTTATCAGGAGCGCAGGCTGTACCTTGTTGTAATTTTCGTTTAGCGTATAAAGTTAAAAGGTCAAAAGCAAGTTCTTTTACACGTTTTTTAGTTTTTTCTTTGGTTTTTTTCCATACCGAAGAACCTAATTTGTGCATTCTAGGAACACTCCCTTCCTTGCCCGCATATTTGGATACTTTGTGCAAACTATGCACACTTACGTACAACACATCGCCGCCTTCATAAAAAAGTTTCATACACTCCTGTTTTTTACCTGCTAATTCCAGCGTTTCTAAACCACCGAACTTAGCTATACCATGGTCAATATGAACTACATAATCCCCAGGTTTAAGTTCCTTAAATTCCTGAATGGTAAGCGCTTCACTTTTTTTGAACGATTTAGGTTCTTTGTAACGATAGTATTTTTCAAAAATCTGATGGTCAGTGTAACAGACAATTTTGTGGGTGTGGTCAATAAATCCTGCCGATAATCCAAAATTAAGTGGGGTGTACTGTACCTGTACGCCTTTGTCCTCAAAAATTTCCTGAATTCGGGTAATTTGTTTTTCGCTCTCTGCACAGACAAAAGCTTTGTATCCTGCTTTTTCGTATTGCTGAATGTGTTTGATAAAATTATCAAAATTTCGCATAAAAGCAGGTAAAACTTGACTTTCTATATGTGTTACATACTCTGTTTTGAGATAAGGTTTACTTCCACATTCTACAATTTTGTGATGCTCCGTAAGTTGTTGTATAAATTCCTTTCCTGTAATAAAAGCCTGTTCAGGAATATAGTTTACTTGTATTTCAGGGTTTTGTTGGCTTTCAAAAAAGGTTTTTACAGAAGCGTCAAAACATTTGGTAATAATTTGTTCTGAAAAGGCTAAATCTTTGACAAAAAATACGGTATCTTGGGGTAAAAATTCTATCAACGAAACATGCGAATTTTCTTGATACTGTGTCTGAACATTAGGCAATAGGGTAATTTCTGAAAGATTTTCTACGGAAAGTTGGGTTTCAGGATTAAATGTACGTAGAGAACGTACTTCCTCACCCCATAATTCAATACGGTAAGGCAAATGGGCTGTATACGAAAACACATCAATAATGCCCCCGCGCACCGCAAATTGACCTGCTTCATAAACAATATCTACCTGTTCAAAATGATATTCGCGGAGAATTTCCACTAAAAAATCTATGTCCAAAGCATGACTGACCTGAACCTGAATTTTGTTTTTTTCCAACAGTTCTTCTCGGATAACTTTTTCTGCTATAGCTTCAGGATAAGTAACTATAACAAATGGTTTTTGCTGTGCAACATGATGTAAAATCTCTGTTTTTTGCAGAATATTTGTGTTCTCCACAAAAGCCTGCTGATACTGATAAGGTTTTTTATAGGACGATTGTAAAAAAAGTGCACTAATTCCGATATTGGAGAGATTATTATGCATAAAAAGTGCTTCTTCCTTATCCTGGGCAAGATAAAGAATATGAGATATTCCTTTTTCATGAACAACAGCTACAGAAATACTGTCTAAACTGCCTGAAAGACCTGATAACTGAATATTTTTGTACAGACGGATATTGGTATACCATTCATTCAGCCATTTTGTATTCAGATACCCTTCGGATAATTTATTCATTGGCACAAAAATACGATTTACCTGCAATATAATACTTTATATACACGTAAAAGCAACTTTTTAATACTATACTTCTTCCCACTCAAAAACCGAAAGATTTTTACTGTTTAGGTCAAATACCATTCCCACTAGGTAGATTTCTTTACCTTGATTCATGTATTTTTCATAGTATTTTCTCGTTTTTATCTGTTGTAATGGACTTTCATTATGGTGTGCCATTTTGAACTCAAATACATAGAGTTTTTCCCTCAATTGCAAGGTTAAATCTATTCTGCCGATATTTGTATGGTCTTCTATGGTACAATTTAAGCCAAGTCCCTTGAAAAACGCATAAATCACAGAACCGTAAAAACCTTCATAATTTTTTATATGCTCACTGTATTGATAGCTTATGCCTGCAAACAAACTCTTGAATAATTTTTCTAACTCTATAAAATTGCTCTCCCGTAATGCTTTTGAAACATGTACGCTGAGCGAAACAGAGTTATTCCCAAAATAATTTCTGAAAATAACCGAGTTGAGCGACCTTTCTACTTCAAAATTAGGATAGTACAACTGATAAAAAATACAGTTATCTTCATCAGAAAATTGATTTTTTATAGTCAGATAACCTGTTTGCCATAATACTGATTCTATCGGTAAATCCTGAATATCAAACGTAGAAAGCAAACTCTCATCTACGGTTATATTTTCTAATTCAGGTAAGTAATAATCTTTTTCTTGTATCAGTTTTACTAAAAACGTAGGCGTACCACTCTCAAACCAATATGGCTTGTATTTCTTACTATTCAAAAATTTAAGCACATCAAACGGATTGTAGACTTTGGGTTCGTCAGTATCCCAACCATACCCATTATACCACCGTTTTACTTCATCTAAATCTACATCATCTAAATACTCTGCAAAGTAATGTAATAAATCCTCATGCGTGTAGCCGCATACGTTAGCAAATTCTCGCTCTAAGGTAATATCATGCAGGTTATTCAAACCGCTGAATATGCTCGTTTTAGTAAATTTACTTACACCTGTTAAAAAGGCAAACTGTACAGATTCATCACTCGCTTTAATCACAGAGTAAAAACCTTTCAAAATTTCACGGTTTGTGGTTGCGGTGGAAACGTCTGTAATACAATCTAAAATAGGTTTATCGTATTCATCTATTAAAATCACTACTTTTTGTTTGTGCTTTTCTACCAGAGCGAGAATTATATCCCTGAAAATATTCGGCAGTTCATCTTCCGTGGAAACGCTTAACTGATAT
>CALIZB010000031.1 GCA_938028625.1 uncultured Bacteroidia bacterium
TAAACCTTTTGCACATATTACATTTACCTTGAAAACAGGTGAAAAACATAAAATTTCATTCTACTGGCGATATTTTAGAGGAAAAATAGAACCTTCTTCATATTGGTCTACGGTTAATGACAGAAAACGCATTGTAATTACACAGGAGTATGTATTTGGGCATTGGTTACAGAGCAAAAAGAACATGCTTAAAACGCCTGTGATTCATTAAAAAAACTCTGTTATTAAGTTTTTTTTTCTCAATTATGGGCGTGTCCTTCACTTCGTTCAGGTCGGCGTGCTACGGGCTACGCTTTGCTACGGTGCTTCACTTCGTTTCGCACTATGCTGATGCATACCCTTTGCATGCCTCACGCAAACCCTTAATCTTCGGTATAACCTTAAAAAAGCCATATATATGAAATTTTATTCTGTGTTATTTTGTTTTTTATTTGTAAATTCGTAATTTTACTACCTAATTTATCAAATTATGTACGGAAATTTAAGTAATATAGAAGATATAAAACACTCTATCATAGCCGATGAAGACCCTGAAAAATTAGCAGAGTTTGAGGCTAGAATAGAACGTGGGGAGAAAATAGAACCCCGCGACTGGATGCCAAAAGAATATCGCAGGCAGCTTATCCGCATGATTGAACAGCATGCGCATTCAGAAATTATAGGTGCTTTGCCCGAAGGTACGTGGATTACCCGCGCACCCGGATTTAAACGCAAAATGGCACTTATGGCAAAAGTCCAAGACGAAGTAGGACATGCACAACTCTTGTACAGCGCCGCAGAAACGCTCGGAAAATCCCGTGAAGCTATGATACAGGACTTGCTTAGTGGTAAATCCAAGTATTCTAACGTATTCAACTATCCCGCTGAAACGTGGGCAGACACCGCAATTATTGCGTGGCTAATTGACGCAGGGGCTATTATCAATCAAGTAACAAATTCAAAAGGGTCTTACGGTCCTTACAGCAGAGCTTTGGAAAGAATTTGTTATGAGGAGTCTTTTCACCTCAAATATGGCTATGACAATGTACTAACTCTGGCATCAGGTACAGAAAAACAACGTAAAATGTTACAAGAAGCCTTAAATCGTTGGTGGACACCTATTATGCACTTCCACGGACCCCCAGATAAAATTTCTCAACATACCGCTATTCTGATGCGTTGGAAAGTAAAAATCAAAAGTAATGACGATATGCGTCAGGAATTCTTAGACCAATACGTACCTAAAATTCTTGAAATCGGCTTGACTATCCCTGACCCTAACCTTCACAAAAATCCTGAAACAGGTAAATGGGAATACACAGAACCTGACTGGGAAGAGTTTAAACGCGTAATCAATGGCTTTGGACCTTGTAACGCGGAGCGATTAGCTGTACGCAAAAAAGCAGAGGAGAATGGTAGATGGTTGCGTGAAGCTGTAAAATCTATTACAGATAAGAAAACCGTACCGCTAGCATAGAAAAACCAAAAAATTGCATAACTATAATAAAAAGCTATCTCAAGAGGATAGCTTTTTTTATATAAACTGTTATGAATAAAGTCAATTGTAGAGTAATTTTTGGTACGATTACTTTATTTTATTCAGAATTTCCTGCGGAGATATATCTTGCATACATTTAAAGTGTTTTTTGGGGCAGTTATGATACCCGATTTTACTGCAAGGACGACAGGGTAAAGTATTGTTTTCCAAAATTACATGTTCTGTCTGATACGGATACATGCCAAAATGCGGAGTGGTGTTGCCCCAGAGAGAAATCACATACTTTTTGAGTGCCGCCGCAATGTGCATCAGTCCAGTATCATTGGTAATGACGGTATCTGTACGTTGCAGTACTGCCGCACTTTCGGTTAAATTCAACTTTCCGCATAAATTAAGCACTTTATTACCAAATTGTTTTTCTAGTATCTCACCCTCGTAAATTTCACTTTTTCCACCTAAAAGTACTGCTGGTTCAGGTAATTGACTAATAACGGTTTGAATATGCGATAAAGGATACTTTTTAGTGAAATAGGTCGCACCTAATACAATTGCAATACGTGGAATTACGGAATATTGAGTAAAAATTTTTTCTATGGTTTCTTGCGGAATAAAAAAATCTAACCCTTCGTTGTCGTTTTCTATACCAAAAGCTTTGAGTGTCATCAGATAACGGTCAACAATATGAATATCAGGTAGTTTATTCAGCTTAAATTGAGTATATAACCATTTCTTGAAGTTTAATTTAGGAAAACTATATGCTTTAACATTGAGCAATGTTTTAATCTGAAAAGTACGAAGATTATTATGCAAATCTATGATATAATCATATCTCGGCAGGGTGCTTACAAAGTTAAACAAAGATTGTTTAGGGTGTAAGGAGTGTATTGTATTCAAATACGGATTATGTCGTACACAAATTTCATACTGGCTTTTTACTGCATAATCAATAGTTGCATCAGGAAATTTTTTGCGAAGCAGACGGACAACAGGAGTAGTCAGTACAATATCACCAATGGAACTGAAACGTAAAACAAGAAAACGCATAAGTGTTTCTTTTTAAGTGTATTAAGACAATACTTTGGGTACGCGTATGTAATCGCTGTCTTTTTTGGGAGCATTGAGCAGGGCTTCTTTGTGGGTAATTTCCTGTTTGACTACATCTTCTCTCAAATGATTGACTTCATTTACAATATGAATCAGCGGTTCTGTTCCAGAAGTGTCTAATTCATTAAGTTTATCTACAAAACGGACTATCTGGCTTAAATCCTGCTGAATATGGGCAAGTTCTTCTCCTTCAAATTCTAATTTAGACAGTTGTGCTAATCTGCGGATAAGGGCTTCATTGATTTGCATACTGCAAAGATAGGGTTTTTTATACAAATAAAAATGCCCTGCACATATTTGTACAAGGCATTTTTGTTTAAGTTAATTAGATATTAAGGTTTTTTGAAAACATCTTCAATATCAACTGTAGCATCTTTACCATCAGATTTCCAGGTAATCACGGCTTTGCCTTCAGAGGCCATTACTTTTTTCACTTTTGCGTCCCAGAAAGAACTACCCCAAATAGCCTGAACTTGGTCACCTACTTTAAGTTTTGTATCTTTGGACATTACAACAATTTTGTCCTCAGCCACTTTGCTGGGTTTAGAACCATCTTTCCATTTTACATAGTATTCTTTATCTCCTGCAATGCTGTGGATTTCACCAGGGTAGTATTTATCAGAATTACTTATCCAAATAGCGGCTACTTTTGTACCGATTTTATATTTGGCTTTGCTGTCATCTTTTGAACCTAACTCTTCTGTGTTTTCACCTTCTTTTTTGGCATCGCCGCCTTTATTAGTAACCTGCTGTTTATCCATAGATACCATCCACTTGTCGTTTACTTTTTTGAGATACACATCACTTTCTTTGTTATCTAATTTGTTTAGTAGTTTTACAGTAGCATTGTTACCGTCAATGTTCTCAGATTTTACTTCATAGTCTCCCTCTTTTTTTGCATTTTGGTTGGTAGCCGCCATGGATTTTACTTGGTCAATAGCTTTTTTAGTTTCTTCGGTAGAAACTGCTTTTGCCGCGTCATAATCCCCGCGAGACATGGCTTTTGCAAAAGTAATAGCTACATCTTTTGGAGACTTTCCTCTTTTTTCTTTCCGCAGGCAACCGCTAACATTACGAGGAGCGAAAGCCCTAAAATATACGATAGATTTTTCATGTTATGTATTAAATTATGCTCGCAAGTTACAAATTAAAAATAATTACTCAAATTATTTTTTTAATAATTGAATGTATATATTGGGTAGAAAACTTTTTTTCATAGGTAAAAGAACAGTTAAATTTGTTTGAGAACTTTATTTTGTGGTGTTTTTAATCTGTATCCTATGTGTTCTAAAGGTAAAATATGAATTTGTCAATACTTTGTAACTTTGTAACATGAATACTGTAAAATTCCCGTATGGAGTAAGTAATTTTGAGCAATTATCTACACAAAACTTCACATTTGTAGATAAAACAAAGTATATTCAAGATTTAGAAGATGAAAAATTTGTATCTTTTCTACGTCCTCGCAGATTTGGTAAAAGTTTGTGGTTATCCATACTAGAATATTATTACGACATCAATCAAAAAGATAAGTTTGAACAACTTTTTGGTAAGTATTACATTGGCAAATATTCTACACCATTACGAAGTACATACAGAATACTCAAATTTGATTTTAGTGGCATTGATACTTCTACCAAAGAAAGTGCTAAACAAGGATTTAACCTAAAAATAAAAACAGATATACAAGCCTTTTGTTTTTATTATGACTGTATTAGTAAAGAAAAACTAGATATTATCGCTGCTGCTGAAGACGCAGAAGAAGTAGTATGGAATTTTATCAAATATTACCCAAAAGATAATCCTATTTACCTACTCATTGACGAGTACGACCATTTTACGAATGAAATTTTATACCGTAGTGTAGAGGAATTTATGGACAGTGTATCCAAACAAGGGTATGTACGCAAGTTTTTTGAAGTCATTAAAACTGCAACGCAACAAGGTATAGTAGATAGAGTGTTCATTACAGGCGTTTCTCCTTTAACTCTTGACGGTATTACGAGCGGATTTAATATTTTGAAGCACCTTACGCATAGAGAAGATTTTGAAGCCATGATGGGTTTTACCGAAACAGAAGTCAGAGAACTTTTACGTTT
>CALIZB010000032.1 GCA_938028625.1 uncultured Bacteroidia bacterium
AGATGGCACACCATAATGAAAGTGCTTTACAACAGATTAAAACAAGAAAATACTACGAAAAATATATGAATGAAGGTAAAGAGATTTATTTAGTAGGAATGATATTTGACTTAAATAGTAAAAATCTTGCGGTTTTTGAGTGGGAGAGAATCCAGAAAAATTTGTGAGTTCTTTATTCAAACTCAACTTTATAGTATTTCTGTTCCTCAATAATTTTTTGTCCTTCGGCACTGAGGGTAAAATCAATAAAATCTTTGATTATTCCACTGGGGCGTTCAAGAGTAATAAATCTAAACTTACGGGTAATAGGGTATTTTCCTGTCATACCGTTCATAACAGTTGGTAGGTAAGCTCTGTACTCATTTCCTCTACGTATTTTAAGCGTTTTTACATTTTTTCCGCGTGTGTAAAATTCTGTACCAAAACCTATACCACCAGGATATTTTATTGTAGAGTCTATCATTTGATAAGAGTTTTTAAGTATAATAGCTTGGGGTCCAAAAGGAACTCCACCCATTACTTCCTCAATAAAATAGGTATATGTACCGTAAGTGGGGTCTAAGGTATAAGCCACAATGGGTACATCTTTACCGCCAAACTCTTTCCAGCTTTTGGCTTCTCCTGAATAAATTTTAGTAATATCATCAAGAGAAAGTTCATTCACAGGATTATCCTTATTAACAAAAATAGACATACAAGCAATAAGGATGGGTATTTCTGTGGGTACAGCGTCATGCAAGTGTTTGATTTCAGATTCTCGCAGGGGGCGTGTGGATAAACATACATCTATGGTACGTCTAAATAAGGCACTTAATCCTGCGGCTGTACCTCCTCCTTTGATTTCAAACTCTACATTAGGGTTTTTTTTCTTGTAGGCTTCAATGAGGGCAGGCATAACGTCATCTTTGAGCATGTCTGAACCTTTCATGGTAATCAACGTTTTCTCCTGTCCAAAGGCAATGGATAAAGGTAAAGCAAAAACAAAAAGTAAGATAAATATGGTATTGCGCATAATAACTATGCAAATATAAAAATATCGTGCCAAGTTAAAAAATTTTTTGTTTAACTTTGTTTTATGAAAGTTCCGTACAGCGTAATCTTGTGGTTATTGAGTATTCATTTGCTTGTTGCACAGGTTATTCCTGCCGCACGCAGAGTAGACTGGCAAAATACAGGATATTCTAACCCTATTCCTAACCCTACTAACATTGTAAATGTTAAATCTTTTGGGGCTATGGGAGATGGCGTTACAGATGATTATACCGCTGTTATTAACGCAATGAACTCTTTTGGCGGAGGTCAGGGAGTAGTATTCTTTCCTTCGGGTACATACCTTATCAAAAATCAAATTATGGTCAATAAGGACAGTGTCATATTTAGAGGAATTTCATCAGACTCTACTTTACTACATTTTGATTTTAATGGTGCTACTAAAAATGGCTTCAATATATGGGGAGGTTTTCCTGACACCATTCACGTGGCTATCACAGGCGGATTAATCAAAGGCAGTAATAGTAATAGTAATACTATTACCGAAGTCAACTCTGCACATTATAGAAAACTTTGAGTTACAAATATACCCCAATCCAGCCATAGATAAAGTACATTTTTCTCAAACAGTAGAAAACGTTATACTCACCGATATATCAGGAAAAATATTAAATCAATACAAACATACTGACCAAATAAATATACAAGATTTGCCAAAAGGAACATATTTTTTATCAACTATACACAAAAATATACCAAAAAACTTTATTATTCTCAAACAATAACTATACTTTTGTATTATGAAAAAGCTATGTATCATCTTTATTTCAGTTTTTACCTTGTGTCAGTCTTATGCAACTCCTACGGATACCGTAAAGGTAGGATTTTACCTGCAAAATTTGTATGACTTTAAATTTACAGACAGAGAATATACCGCAGATTTTTGGCTATGGTTAGTCTATAAAAATGACTCTTTATTTACACAAGAAAATGTTAGTCAACTCATAGAAATACCTAAGAATAAATCTGTAAGCACATCAAGTTGTACAGTAGAAAAGAAAAGAGGTTATAATTGGGCGGCTATCAATTATAAGGCTACCATGCAGCAGCCTTGGGTAATCAAAAACTTTCCTTTTGATGAGCAAACCCTGCATATCCGTATAGAAGATGGAGAACATGAAAACAAAGAAGTTGTTTTTACTGCTGATGTTAAAAACAGTAAATATGCCAAAGATATTGTTGTAGAAGGCTGGCGAGTAAAAGACTTCAAAATAGAACCTAAAACAATTGTATACGAAAGCACCTATGGAAATCCCGAACTCCCTGACGGGCAATCTAAATATCCTGGGGTAGACGTAACCATTCAAATGAAAAGGAACAGTTTTGGTTTGTTTCTCAAATTGTTTTCAGGGGTATACATTGCCTTTTTTATTGCTATGGTAAATTTATTTATTGATGCTACCGAAGCAGACCCCCGCTTTGGACTACCCGTAGGGGGCTTGTTTGCCGCTGTGGGTAATAAATATATTGTAGATAGTATTTTGCCTGAAAGCCCTAGCTTTACTTTGGTAGATAAAGTACATGCCCTAGCGTTTTTCTTTATCTTTATCAATATATTAGTTTCTGTGTATTCCATGTATTTGATGAAAACAGAACAGGAAGCTGAAGCCAAAAAAATAGATAAAATTACTTTTTATACCTTAGTGGGTTTATTTGTACTGACAAACCTGATTATTATTTTACCTGTGGCACTGTAGGATAAATAGAGTTTTGTAGAATAAAAAAGGTGGACATAAAATTGTTCACTTTTTTTATTTTCATTATTACAAACTTTAAATGTACTTTTGCAAAATGATAACTCGCCTAAAAACACATATCTTTTTTATACATCTGCTTTTAATAGGTATAAGTATTGGCTTTGCACAAAAAACTCCCAATGACGGCGAATGGAAAGAGTAAAAAGTAATCCTGAAAAATACCCCCGAAGCAGAACTTATGATTAGGGTGGGTGATATCGATAATCTTGGCTTTGGCTGGGCAAAAGGTTTTGACCCGTTCTCTGGTAATTCTACTGACCCACATGGTTTTCCTTTTGGTACAACCAAAGAAAGTAGAGGAAACGATATTTTAGGTACAGATATGATAATGGTATCTTCCAGCTTTAAAGCCAAGCCTACTCCCTGTGGTGCAGAAGGATATTCAGGTAGTTATGAAGAATTAGTCCGTAATTTTGGTGCTTCTGTTTTACCCATACAAATTCCTACCAATATTCAAACCCCCATACAAGCCGCTAAATTAGTTATGTTTGTAGATGATTTTCAAGCACCCGTGTTTTGTGGTAGGTATTCGGCATGGCTTAATGGAACACCAGCGCCATTTTTAGAAAAAATACTCAATGCTTTAGACCAGTCCGGACCTGTTGGAAAAATTATCAATGTAGATATTCCAAAAGAGTTTTTTCCTCTCTTAAAACAACCCGTGTTCGAAATAAAAATAGATGACCCCGTTACAGGTGCTGGAGATGGCTTTGCCATAGATTTTGTAAAGTTACTTATAAATCCTAAATCACAAAATATGAATAAAACAATACTCAAAGGGTTAGTTATAGACGCAGAAAGCAAAAAACCTGTTCCAAATGCTAATATAAGCATATTGGGTACAGATACAAAAATTAAAACTAACGAAAAAGGAGAATTTGTATTGAATAATATAACCCCTGGATTAGCAATATTACAAACTTCTGCCACAGATTATAAATCCATAGATAAAAACGCAGATGTGGTATTTAATGAAACAAACACTATTACCATAGAATTAGAGAAAAAACAGGCAGTTGTTAATAACGAATACAAAAATGTTACAGAATTTGTCAAAGGAACAACGATTGTTTTAGAGAACATACAATTTAAGCCCAACAGTAGCGAACTTAACCCCATTTCTTACTCAGAATTAGATAAATTAGCAACTTTCTTAACTAAAAATCAGCACTTCAAAGTAGCTATCAATGGTCATACAGATAATGGCGTAACAGGAACTTCTCCTGCTACTCTGCAAAAACTTTCAGAAGATAGAGCTAAATCCGTGGTAGAGTATCTTGTTAAGAAAAATATCAATGAAGATCGCTTGCAATACAGAGGGTATGGAAGCACTCGCCCCATTGCAGACAACAAAACCCCCGAAGGACAGGCTAAAAACAGACGGGTAGAGTTTGAGATTATTTCAGAATAATCATTTGACTGTTTTTTTTCTGTAAAAAAAATACTGTTCCCAAACCTGTAAGCAAAACAGCTATGCTTATCCAACCAAGTATATCACCTATGCGTGCGTACAAGGTAGTATAATTCATTTTGCCCAAAGATTGTATAATAACGGCTTCTTGCCACCATTTTGTATGTTGATAGGTATTTCCTTTTGCATCTATAAACAGGGAACGTCCTGTATTGGCACATCTTGCAATATATTTTCGGTTCTCTATGGCACGCATTTTTGCATAATATGCATGCTGAATATACCCTGAGGTGTTTCTCCACCAGCCGTCATTGGTAATAATGGCAATTAGGTCTGCTTTCTGAACAGAAAAGTCCCTTACATAATCTCCATATATGGATTCATAACAGATAACAGGCGCTACCTTTGTGTTATTATGGTGTAAAACCTGAACTTTATCTACAATACCCAAACTATTAGAATGTCCTCCCAAATCAATCATGCTGTATTTTTCTAAAAAACCGAGCACAGACAAAAAAGGCATACGTTCTACCATAGGTACTAACTTTGATTTTCTGTGAAACTGCAAACTATTTGTTTTTGTGATAATCGTAGCACTATTATACATATCATACCA
>CALIZB010000033.1 GCA_938028625.1 uncultured Bacteroidia bacterium
AAATGACATACACCTATTTGAAGACTACCTGAATGTGCAAATCTTGGTTGTATCTCAAAAACATTTAAATAAATTTATTTATAAAGGGACACAGGATGAGATGGATCTTGCTCCACGTCAAAAATTATATCTGTATTTATCTTGTGATGATCATTTTCATCCTATAACGTCCATTTCAGGATTTTTTGGTCAAAGTTATTTTTGTGATCACTGTCTTCAACCTTTTTCCAACTTAGGCGCGCACTCTTGTGAAAAATTTTGTATTGTATGTAAAACGTTTGAATGTGAAAAAGATGGGGAAATTAAGTGTGATGATTGTGATATGCTATGTCGTTCTGCTCAATGCTTTACACGGCACAAGACCCCGAAATCTGACAAAAGTTTGTCATCATGTGATAGATATAAAAAATGTCAATCATGTCACAAAGTTTTAGATATTAAAGAACTTTCACGACTTGTACACGAGTGTGGTGAATGGAAATGTAAGAACTGTAATCAATATGTATCTGGTGAACACAACTGTTACCAAAGAGCAAATAAGCCAGAGGAAATTTCTTTAAAGCATTTATATTTTGATTTTGAAACAACAGCAAAAACATATGAGTGTGAAACTGGGTATGTGCCAACATCAAAATTTTCATGCCCTGAATGTAAAAATAAACGGAAAATTTGTATCTCTTGTATTAAATGTATTAATTGTAAAGATTCAATGTGTGGGAAAAAAGTACATGTACCGAATTTTTGCGTTTCTCAGACAGTATGTGATCATTGTGTAGACAAAGAATTGACGCCTGATGCATTATGTAACTATTGTGGTTCACGTTGTCAAAAGTGTGGTGATTATGATCACAAGAAAAAGACTTATAAGAAAACTCCCTGTAAAGACACAGGGAATATTGTACAGATCAAGGGTTAAATGTTTCAAATGTTATATATTCAGGTAGTAAAATCATGTCTATGTCTGTAGGTGCAGGTTTGAATATAAATGTTATTGATTCACTTAATTTTCTACCCATGAAACTGGCTTCACTACCTCAAGCGTTTGGTTTAAACGAATTGAAAAAGGGTTACTTTCCTCATTTCTTTAATTTGGATGAAAATCAAGACGATAAAAATGTATATCCTGATGCAAAGTATTATGGTGTAGATTATATGTCAAAAGGTGATAGAAAGGAATTTTATAAATGGTACGAAACGAAAAAGAATGAAATTTTTGATTTCAAAACTGAAATGTTAGAATATTGTAGGAGTGATGTAGATATTTTGAGAAAAGCATGTATAGAATTTAGGAGTTTAGTGATAAAAACAAGCAAAATTGACCCGTTTCAGTATAAGACAATTGCAAGTGTTTGTATGAATATTTTCAAGCGTATGTTTTTAGAAGAAAGAGGTATTGTAAATGTAACTTATAAAAAAGAAAAAATGACAGATGTACCTTGTAAAGTGAAAGATGATGTGTGGAATGTGTTTATAAAAGATAAATGGATGTCTGAAAGTGCATATGGTTTAAAGATTCACAAAGATTATTACAAATTCAAATCTAGTGATATAGGTGTTGCATCTAACCGTGGTAAAGATGTGTTTAGTAAAATTTCCATTCAATGGCTTGAATATGTACAACATGTTGAAAATGTAAAAATTGATCATGCGCTTAATGGTGGTGAAAAACTTATTATTGTACAAGGGAAGAAATACAAGGTCGATGGATTTTGTCATGAGTCAAATACTGTGTATGAATATCATGGATGTATATATCACGGTTGTACACGGTGCTTTCCAGACACGAGAAACGCTACAAAACATCCGTATACTGGACAAAGTATGAATGAGTTGTATGCGTTGACTCAGCAAAAACAATTATTATTGGAAAGCGCTGGTTATAACTATGTATGTATGTGGGATTGTTCATTTAAACGAATGTTAAAAGATAAAACTGTTCATGATTTTGTCACCAATGTAAAATGGCATGATAGGTTAAATGCACGTAATTAATTTTTTGTTGGTAGAACAAATGCCAGTCGTCTTCATTATAAAGTTATGTCTAACGAGGAAATTAAATATGTTGATTTTACATCACTTTATCCGTATGTAAACAAATACATGGAATATCCAGTGGGGCATCCTGAGATTATATTAAATAACTTTGCACCACTGGATACTTATTTCGGTATTGTTAAGTTGGATATTGTTCCCCCTCGTGGTTTGTATCACCCAGTATTACCTTATAGGTCAAATGAAAAACTAAAACTTCCATTATGTAGAGTGTGTGCTGATGAGGAAGTTTCTCAATGTAAGCACACAGATGAAGAAAGATGTTTAAGTGGAACATGGTGTATACCAGAAGTATTAAAAGCTATTGAGAAGGGTTATATTGTAAAAAATATTTATGAAATTTACCACTGGCCACAAACAACAAAGTATGATGCTTCTAAAAATTGTTCAGGGCTATTTTCTCAATATGTTAACCAGTTTTTAAAGTATAAGCAAGAAGCGAGTGGATGGCCTGAAGAATGTGTTGACGATAAATCAAAAGAAAAGTACATTTCTGATTATTTGAAAAATGAAGGTGTTTTATTAGACAAAGACAATATTTGTAAAAATCCTGGTCTGCGAAGTCTTTCCAAATTAATGTTAAATTCATTTTGGGGAAAATTTGGTCAACGCTCAAATATGACAAAAACTAAAATATTTACAGCTGGTGATGAGGCAAAATTTTTTCAATTTGTGTCCGATCGTAGTAAAGTACTTGTAAACTTTCATATTCTCAGTGAAAATGCAATTCAGTTGGAATATAAAGAGCATAGCCAACATGTAACTGAAAACTTCAACACAAATGTGTACATTGCTACTTTCACTACATGTTGGGCACGCTTAAAGCTGTATTCTGTTCTTGAAAAACTTGACAGAAATGTATTATATTATGATACTGATAGCGTTGTCTATGTTTCTGATGGTATTGTTTCTGATCCACCTCTTGGTAATTATTTAGGTGAATTGACAGATGAACTGGATGGTGAATATATAACAGAGTTTGTATCTGGTGGACCAAAAAATTATGCTTATAGAACATCATCTGGTTCTGAAACTGTAAAAGTACGAGGGTTTACATTGAATTTTACAAATAGTCTCTTGATCAATTTCAACAGCATTAAAGAGTTGGTTGTGTTAAATAGAGAAAAAGACATTACTGTAACAAACCCTAATAAAATATGCAGGAATAAACTTAAACGTAAATTGTACAATAAAGAAGAAAGTAAAAAGTACAAAATGGTTTATACAAAACGAGTTATTTTACCAAATATGGATACAATACCTTACGGATTTTGAATTTGTAAATGCAAAATGCGCTTCGCGCACTTTGTGCTTATGTACACTTGTGTATACATTTAAATGAAGGCACTGTGTGCCATTTTGTGCAAAACACATGAGTATTGTCTTTCTCTGAAAGCGTGTATGTTATTTGTAAAATATTGAGCACTGTCTGTGCATCTGTGTGTACATTATTTTTTATTTGTCAAATGTTTTCACATACTTTTACAATGTGCTAATAAAAAAAACGTAAATCTCATTTAGTGTGTTTGTTATTTTTATTTAACTGTGGAAATACATTCATTCATTAAAACATAAAATATTGATATCACTACTACACTGTATTGCCTATAATGCGTGGATCTATACTAGTCCAACAATAGTTCGGATAACTTTATCAACATTAAATGTTTTAGAAAACATTTTTACAATTTGTGCATCAGTATAACTATTCATGAAACTAACAATCGACTCTAATTTTATACCTCTACATCTCAACATAATATACATTAAACAATAGTACCCGCACACAGGTTTATAACCCTGGACTATAACATTGTTATGTTTACTACAAGAATGTAAATCATAATGTTCAGGAGTACGTCCACAACTGTCGAAGAATTCTATATAATTATCATTTTTAAAATAAGCTAACCAATGTTTTCCACGTTTGTATGAAGGTTCACTGTTAAATATACAATAACCATTTGAAGATGGTAAAGACATATTACTAGAGTATACACCTAGAAATTGATTATATAAGACTGTGTCATAATTTACGTATTTATAAATGTCAATTGTCATCATGGTTGAGTTGTTACTTCACGAGCACCGCCAATATTCAGAACTCTAGGGAATCTCCCATATAAAAAAAGCGTTACCGTTTGAGGTAAGGGGTCAGCAAATCTGAGTTCAAGTCGAGACTGTCCGTGCTTCTCTTGTTGCCTAAGACCACCAATCTGTTTTTCCAAGTCATATACATATATTGTATATCCACTTTTAAATTCTTCTTTACTTATATTTGGTGTCTTTTGGAAAAGTGACATGTATGCGCTAACGAAATTGGATGTTTTAAAATCTGTGAGATATGGAAATATACGTTGACCATTGATAGTAAGTGAACATAATGTTAAATTGTAATGTTTAAAGTTGAAAGGATTCCTCATATAACTACCGTTGACAGCCTGCGCGGGTGCTAAAGCTATGTATAGTTCAGATGGTATTTTCCCATGAAAAAAGTTATCAGTCGTATATGAATATTGTCCTTTACCTATTTCAAACGTCTTGATTTCTGAATCATTATAATAATACTTAGCAGGATGTTCTTTAAGTGTTTCAGCATGTCCTAGTAGTACACCAGGCGAAACTCTCACGTAACACACGTGAAGCACGGCATCAGTTATATTAATCTTATAATCTGGTTTAGCACTCATAAGTCTGAATGAATCGTTAGATTGGTAAAGTTTTATAGAAACAGGGACACCGTTTAAAAGTAGTCTTTCTTGTTGGAAAAAGTCGATACTTAGAGGGCCTTCCATGTCTACAATTCCGCCTGATTTAACAAGTTGATGTCTGAATGATAGACCCTCATTGTAAGGAGAAATATTCGTCTTTGATTGATCCATTGCTGTGGGTGAGTCCTTGTAAAATAACTGACTTGATAACACTGTTTTTTGTTTTTCATTGTTGGAATTCAAAAGTATATCTAGAATTGATTTATACGGATGATAGCGTCCTACACCTGAAGAAATTGCTTCTTGGCCTATTGTTACCATTTGTTGTGAAAACATGCTGTGTAATAAATTATTAACAGGAGTTACATCATCTGTTCCTTCCTTTATTCCTGTACCATCATTATTAAGAATTTTAAATTTTATATGCAAACGTGTTTTCTTAAGATCTATATAATATTGTGAATTCCCGGGTATTGTAAAATCGATGGAGCCAGAATCTGAAATTTGTGAAAAAGGACGTATGTCTGTCCAATAAATGGATTCAATGCCATTTTCCGTGGCCGGTTGGTAGAATAAAGCTAGTGATTCAGAATACCCCTCCATCGTCTCACCACAAAGTTCCTGGAGGACGATCATAAGTTCCTCTTATAGACTTGTTCTTGCTTTTAGGTTTTATAATAGCTTTCGCTTGTTCTACTGTCTGCTGTGTTGGTGAAACGACGTTAACATTTACTTTACCACCTAATTCATCGTGGTTTGTTGATTTGTTAACAATGAAAACACCGCTATGGTTAGGCCCAATTTTTCCTTGAGCCATCTGCCGGAAATGGCTCTTCCAAATTTCAGCGTTTTGCATTCTGTTTAAAGTGTAGTACACAATAAGTTGTCTTTACAAGTTCACCACCTTCTCTTATAGAAATTGCTATGTTGTCAAATATATTCAGTTTAACAGGTACATATATAGGGTTTTCAAAGTACTCGTCATATTTTTTTAACTTTGGGTGTATAACACAAAGCAATGGTTTATATTCATTAAAAACATATGACTCATCACATATATTGGAAATAACATGAGCAGCTTGTGCTGGATGTTCAAATTCACATTTAATATGTTTAAGACCTACAGACCACACCCCTTCTAATAAAATTGTTTTCTTTAGGTTCACAGTAAATTCATTTGCATTATTGTCAGGGTATAATAAACTTGAGTCGAGATTTGATAAAAACACGTAAAATTCAGCCATCTCATAAATATTCGACTTGTGACGCAGGTATCCATGAATTAAATTTCTTATTCCAACCAGTCCATTTCACAAATACTTTATTCCCTTTTCGTTTTAATATTTTTTCAACAGTATATAACTGATCAGCATGTGAAGTAACCAGCTGCAATTCTTTACTGTAAAATGAACCATCAATGACGTCATCATTCCAATCTGTCAAACTGTATACAGGTATACCTGACCTTAAGTGCCTCTTATACACCGTGAATATTTCACTAGACCATTTTTGATCATACTGTCTATCAAATTTACCTTTTGTAAATGGTATACGTACTTTAGCACCTATTTTGTATTTGAATAGACTTTTGGGTCTTTTCTTTTTTTTCTCTTGTTTCTTTATTTCATCTTTCTGTTTTACAGGTTTTTCTCCCTTGTGTTTCCTTATACATTGCATATGTCTCACTTCATCTTCATCTTCCCTTTTTACGTCTTTAGGAGCCATTCCTAATGCACTGTGAATAGTGTTGTTATAACTTTGTACAACACTTTGAAGTTGATCTATATATCTGTGTGTATTGTTGAATTTCATGTAACGAAATAATCTCGTTTTTATTGTCTTTATACAACGCTCTGCATAGTTTGCCTGTGTTTCATTATGTGTGCAGTAATGATGAATTCGTTCAGATTTATAAAACTTTTCTAATGCGGTATTCACCATATCTCGTCCTTTATCACTCCTTAAATACTCAGGTTTTCTACCTTCTTCAAATATTGATTTTACGCCGGCGATTACTTCTGTAGCAAACTTTGTTTTCAAAGGTCTAACCCATGTGTATCTTGAAAATATGTCAATCATTAAGAGTACATAACGGTATCCGTCATTTTGCTTAGTATAAGCATCCATGCTAAAGAGGTCGCAATCCCAGAGGTTATCAAAGCCTGCCGTGACAACTTCATTCCGACGAAATTTCCTGTGTATATCCCTATTAAAAGTGTATGTATCATTAGCTTGCAACCATTTTCGTATACGTACTAGCCCTATTCTGAATTTTCCTTCTTTCTTCACAGCTTGATATAACTTTTCTGGCCCAGAAAAACTGCCCGCATGCTTTGGGTCAGTGTATATCTTGTTTAAATAGGCTTCAGCCATATTTGTAATTTTGAAAAATGTACTCTGTACGGCTGTACACTATGTGCTTCTCTTATGTAGTAAACAGTTCAATGTTAGCTAACATGGGGTACAGTGAATGTGTGTGTTTAACTCCTGTGATGATAACTTTCCCGCTTTGAAAACAAGTAAAGTGTGTAGTTCCTGATTTAATCATTGCAGCGTGAAACAGTTCAGGGTCATATGAAGCACCCAACATTTGTGAGAGAGCGATTAAATTTAGTTTTCCAGATAAGTACGCTACTGCAGATTTTGTCACGACATCTATTGAATACACGTCTACGTTATTCATACATTGTAAAAGTCTTGCATATTTCCTCAAATCTTTCTTTGCTTGTAGTACACTGTTATTTCCCATGCACAGTATTTTTCCCGAGTTAAATAAAAAACATTTGGATTTTATTTTGCGATGTTGCCATACTAGTCCTGAGTACTTTTGTGGATTATAAACACAGTTGTTGAAATTTTCCGTAATCATTTTTAAATCAAGTTTACAGTGTAACTGACTACGTACAACAACGTTTGTTAGTAACAACTTCATGCCTGCAATGACACACACACACACACACACACGTGGGTTCGAATCCTGCCAGGACCTTTGTCATTTGGATTTGTTGTTCATTAGAGCCAGTGCATTATTTCTACTCAACATACACAATCATAGAGATATGCAACAGCTTGACTCTGGAAACGTTGTATTTCCTTAGCATGTGACGCAGTGACGTCATTTGTGATGACGTCATATGTCTTAATCCTGCATTCTGATTGGTCCAAAATGTTTTTGTGACATCATCATCTGACGTCATCATTTGACCTCGTTTTTGTTCAGTTTCCTTAATAGAATCATTTGAGCTCGATTCTTTGAAGAGAGAGGACGTGCTACTATCATGGGTTTCTTATGTGCTACATGTGGTGTTATGATTGGCACACTGTCCAACTTACGCCGCCATGAACAGACACACAGCCCAGAGAAGTCAAGCTTCACATGTGAAGACTGTGGGAAAGCTTACAGCAGGAAGGACAATCTAAAGAGACATCTCCTCCATACCCATGGACTTGGGCGCCAACCATTTTCCGGAGAATTATATGGTCCAGAAGATCCAGAAGACTGGAAGGATGAAGTCCAGTTCATCATCATCATCAAGGTTCTCGTGTAGGAGAAACAAATCAACAAACTAACCAAACGGCCCTTATCAGGGCCACCCCAACCTCCAAAAAAGAGATTTTCCGTTCCATCCAAAATATCTAAACATTTTAATAATTCCAGTGTAAATAAATAATGAAGTAGTACCATAATATCCCGCTAGGTGGCACTACGTTCGAAATAGAATGGTCACGCGATGTACATAGGGCATCTGGTCACGTGATGCACACGTGTCCAAGATGGCGGCTGCGCATGCGTACAGTAAGAACTTCCGGTTTCTACACATAATAAGCAGTATAAAGACGAGATACATCGCATATTTACTGTTATCCATTGTTTGACGTATCCTCGTTACCATGGTTACCATTGTCCTGCGGACCCATTGTCCACCAAATCAATTGTTCTATGCACCCATTGTCTTCCCGACCCATTGTCCCATTGTTTCATTGTCCTACGACGGCCTACGGCCGATTTCCTTGGACACCCATTGTTTGACGTATCCCGTTGCCATGGCAACCAACACGTCCCATTGTCCTTCGGATCCATTGTCCTACCCCTCCCATTGTCTTACCCCACCATGGTTGC
>CALIZB010000034.1 GCA_938028625.1 uncultured Bacteroidia bacterium
CTAAAAAGTTATGCTTTCAGGGTTAGTACAGGTATAGACGCATTGTTAATGCAGTTTTCTGTAACACTGCCTAAAATGAGAGCTTTTATCCCCATACGTGCATGTGTAGCCATGATAATCGCTGTAAAGTCATTCTTTTTGCTGTAATCCAGAATAGTTTCAGCAATACTGCCTACCCTGTCTACAAAATTGTACTCAACAGTAATCCCTGCTTCCTGATACATTCTAGCATATTTTTCCAGTATTTTGCGGGAGAGTTCTGTTTCTTCGCCTACATATATCAGTTCTATCTGTGCATTCATTTGCTTTATAAATGTCTGTGCATAAGTAGAAAGACTATCTACGGTAAGTTTTGGGTCTATGGGGAGTAATATTTTACTAAAATCAGGGGTCTCGTCAATAGATTTTATACTCAATACGGGACAGGGTGCAATTTTGGCTACTTTGGTAGTGTTTGTACCTAACCACTCTTCCTCGTCTAATCCGCGTGTGAACATAATCACAAGGTCTATATTATGATTTTCTGCTTGTTCTGCTATACATTCAGTAATTTCTCCGAAGGTAATTATGGGCGTAGCGTGCTCAAAATGATGTGTTGTTTTCCACTCTTCAAACTTGTGTTGTACAGTTTGCAACACAGTATTTCGGTCTGCTTTGTTGTCTACTCCGTAGTGCTTATAATCTCCCTGAATACTATGAATAAGAAAGAGAGAGGCATTTAGTTTTTTTGCTAAATTATCGGCGTATCTGGTATACTTTACCGCTTCTTCTGAAAAATCTACGGGAGAAAGGACTTTTCTAAACATTGTACAAAAATAAAAAAAGTGATTGACAATCAAAAAAAGAAAATAAAAACAAAACCCCTCTTTTGTAAGATAAGAGAGGTTATAAGATTTATACAGGGTGCATTTTAGTTTTTGTCTCCGCCGAAGTATTTTTCTTCTACTATGTCTGCGGCTTCGGCTACTTCCCAAATAATGAGTTTAAGTTCGTCATAGCTGGTTGCATTAGACACAGGGCTGGCTTGTACTACTACAGTTTCACAGTCTTTGCCGTCAGACGTTTTATCAGGATAAATGGTAATTGTGCTGTACACACCATAGGCACATTCTTTAAGAAGTTGGTAGGTGTTAATACCAGGGTTATATATGCCACAACGGCTGTTAATTAAAATACAGTCTTGTCCTTTGTATCTCTGGGGCATCATGCGTACGTACACGTATTGGTATCTTTTTGAACCATCTTTAAGCACAAAAGGAATATCTAAAAGATAAATACCTTGAGCTACTTCTTTTGGAGTTTGTGCGCCAAGCTCTTCTGCAATTTTTTCTAAGGTTGCCTTTAAATCCATAATTAAGATTAAATTACTTTGGCAAAGGTATAAACATATTTTTGTAACGCAAAAAATAAAAACAGTTTATAGGTTAAAAAAAAATAAATAGCTGACTTTAAGATATTTATTGAAAAGAAAAAACTTATTACCTAAACTTTTTTATAGGAACTTTCGTACAAGTAGTCAGTTTCAAAAAAATAATCTTGCACAATCCAAAGAAAAAAACTAAATTTACAACCTTAAAATAAAAACTTATATGAAAGCTATACAAAAATTCTTTTTCCTTGCTTTGTTTGTTACAATAAGCACTTGCCTGTCTGCACAGGAGGTATTTTCTGTACTAGCAACCAAAGGAGATGTACAACTTCAAAGAAAAGGTGAGGGCACTTGGGTAAAAGTATTCACTGGTGCAAAACTGAACAAAACAGACAATATAAAAGTAGCTGACGGAGCTTATCTCGGTCTGGTACATATTAAGTCAGGAAAAGCCAAAGAAATTCGTAATGCTGGTACCATATCTCTTGCAGAATTAGACAAGCAGATGAGCAGTGCTTCTACGGTGGGTAGTAAAGTAGTGGCTTATGTAACCCAGGACGTAACAGGTTCTTCCAACAAGTTTCAGGACTACCGTAAGTCAATGGCTAACTTAGGCTCTATTGAGCGTGCTACCAAAGGTACAGTAACCCCTGAACTTCCCCGTAAAACCAGTTTCATTGACAGTACAGTAACCTTTAACTGGGTAACCGACAAAAGAGCTAAAGAATCTGCCAAACAAACAGGCTATGTTTTTGAAATCTCTAATCGCATGGGTACACCTATCTACACAAAAGAAACCAAAGACACTTTTGTTGTAATGAATATTGAAAAACTTAACCTCAAGCATGGTGAACACTATTATTGGAAAGTTAATCTAAAAGACAACAATAGTACGGGTGAAGAAGACGCTCAGCCTTTTACTGTATTAGACAATAACACTCGCAAAGCTATTCAGCATGATTTGAAATCTTTTAATGAAGAAGAAAACAACGCATTGAACAAAATCATGCTTGCTCGTTACTATGAAGGTAAAGATTTAATCATGGATGCTATGAAAGCATACCAAGAAGCCATTAAAATGGCACCTGACGTAGTAGAATACCGCGAACTATATGCCATGTTTTTAGATAGACACGAAATGTCTTTCTTGGCAAACAAGGTTCGTCAGGAAGCTGTGGCAAGTTTGAGTAAATAAGAATTTTTTTTCAGAAAAACGCCTCCCTTCGGTTATTATTGTATGCGGAGGTGTTTTTTTTATTTTTGTTTGAATAACGTTAATCAAATATATTATATTGATAAACGTTTTTTTGTTACTTTTGCACTATAAACTCAAAAATTATGAAAAAACTATCAATTTTGATTGTGGCACTTTTTGCCCTCTCAATGAATATCAATGCTCAGAGTTTTGAAGGTATTCTTGTAATGAATATGACCGCTCAAGGTATGAATGTTACCCAAGAATACAAAGTAAAAGGCGACAGAGCTCTTGCTGAATTAAAAATGGGCGGTATTCCTGTACAAAAAATGTTCATAGATGGAGAAAAAAAAGAAATGTATATGCTCATGGAAAAAGAGCAAAAAATAGCTATGAAATTAAAAATAGATGATGATAAAAATAACGACAAAAAACAGCCCAAAGTAACTGTTACCAAAGAAACCAAAGATATTCTCGGTTATAAATGCACTAAAATTATTGTGGAAGATGATAAAAAGTCTACTACTGCATGGGTAACCAAAGAACTCAACTTAGATTTTTCTAAATTATCAGGAAAAAGTAAAAAAGGAAGTAACAATGATGTACTTTCAAAACATGGTTTTCCCTTGGAATTAGAAGGCAAAGACGAACAAGGCACTGTAACTATGAAGGCAACTAAAATTGAAAAAACTACCATTGACAGTAGCATTTTTCCCGATTTATCTCAATATCAAGTACAAGAAATGCCTTCTATCGGCAGATAATTTATGCGGCTTTGGCTTTGGTTCTGGGGATTTATGGTACTTTGGATATCCGTATCTGTAATAGTATTTCTTTTCTTAGACATGGGATATGCTAAAAATTCTTATTTTATGTACCTTGCGCTTATTGTAGCCAGCTTAATGTATCAATGGACCTATTATCAGCATAAAAAATGGAAAATACGAAAAGAAAATAACCTCAGAGAACTCTCAAAGCAGGAAGAAAACACGCTTATAGACAATTTTTAATACCCTCAGAAAGACCTTGTATGAAGCAAAAGGTCTTTTTTTTCTTAGTTTAGCCGTGAAAATGATGAAAGAAAAAAAAATAGGACTGTACTTTGGTTCATTTAACCCCATTCATATCGGACACCAAATTATTGGAGAAACAATATGCACTAATACAGGTTTAGATGCGGTATGGTTTATTATAAGTCCGCAAAATCCTTTTAAGGTAAGCCATAATTTGCTGCATGAATTTGACCGTTTTGATATGGTGGAAGCCGCCCTGTCAGCAAATCCTAAATTAGTAGCGTCTGACGTAGAATTCCACCTACCCAAACCGTCTTATACCATTGATACCCTGCAACATTTACAACAAAAATATCCCACATATCTGTTTTATCTTATTATGGGTGAAGATAATCTCAACGGATTTGAAAAATGGAAACGATATGAAGATATTTTAGACCGATATAACATATTAGTATTTCCACGTCCTAATTGTGTAAAAACCCCTTTTCATACCCACCCAAAAGTTCAATTTGTGGAAGCTCCTGATATGAATATATCTTCTACTTATATCAGAAACAGAATAAAAGAAAGAAAAAGCATACGATACCTTGTACATGACGCAGTATGGGAAATTATAGAAAAAAACGGATATTACCTTTAATGAGTAGTTTTTAAGTAGTGCGTGTAAGAAACAACCGCATTCAGGCTATGCAGTTTAGGAATAGCACCTGTTTCATAATTACCATAAAAATAATGTACAGCTTTTGGATTTCTAAAGTCCACATACTGACCCACTGGTTTTCTTGAAGAAAAACCATAATCTATACCTACACTAATCTCACCTGTTTTTCGTGATAATGTACCCCCTAATGTAAAATGAAATATATCCCATGTAGCGGTATTATTAGAAATACTGTACTGCTCTTGGTTTTCATAATCATCAAATTGTTGTTCTGTAAATACAGAAGAATATGAGAGATTAGTTCTTAAACCCATTTGCAAAGTCAAGTGTTTTTTAAGTTCATGTTCAAAACCCAAAGCAATATTAGTAACAGGATTTTTGTATTCATTGAACCAAAGAAATTTACTTATATTAGGCACATACACATTGTTAGGTTTAAGTAAAGGCAAGGAATCCGATTTTATGATATAATAGCGTTTTTGCCGTGCAAATGTTTCAATGGTTAGTGCATATCTTGCTTTTTTGGAGTGATATTCAATACCTACAGCTATGGACCCAGGACTGGCATACTTGGAACGCAGATTAGTCTGTCTGTCTGTAATGCTGTGAGATACATAATTAGGATTATTCGGAATAGCATATTCTATATTCGTTATAGTTTCTTCCCTTTGAACATTTGCAAGACCATACACAGGTAAAGAAGGCAATGTAACCGAAGCACCATATTTCCAAGGTTTCTCATGGTGATTGCGAACTAGGCCAATTTTAGTAACAGCACGCACATCATTGTAAGATAAAGATATAGTATTGTCTGATGAAGCTATGTATGCTTGTGATTGAGGAAATACACGTATATATGAATTGGATACAAAACTTTGAAAACGATAAGCAAAAAACTGCGAAATACCCACAGAAAAATTATCTGAAATCTTATAACCTAATGCACCTCCGCCCCACTGTTCATTTACCTGATTGTTGTATTCAAAAGCCCCTACATAATCCTCAGTACCTGGTTCGGATTCAATTACATTACTAGAAAAAACATGTCTTACATTGAACCGTGTATGTGTATTTTGTTTAGTCAAAAGAGTATAACCTGCACGAAGGTTCTTATTTTTTCTAAAAAATACAATTCCTGAAATCATTTGCGGATAGGTGCCATACTGGTTAGAAATCAGTGCAAGGTTCTTTCCTGCCCCATGTTCTAATGTAAAAAACTCTGCTTTGTATATGTTAGCACTCACCGAGAGTTCTTTTTTTTCAATTAGTGGCAATAAACTAGGATTGTAAAAAATAGCTGAGTTATCATTTGCACCTGCTACTGCGGCGCCCCCCATAAGCGCCGAGCGCCCTCCGTACTGTTGTGTCCAATAATGATTTTCTTGTGCAATTGCTGTTTTTACTATAAAAAACAACATAAAACAGAAAAAAAACCAGTATTTCATACTCTACTTCCTTATTTTTCAGCAAATATGAGAATTTTGTTTTAATTTTGCGCAAATTATGTTTAGTGTTCCTGAACGTTTTAAGAATTGTAGATTAGATAATTACATTATTTCAGACAGTTTTACTTCACAAAAAGAAGCTATACAATCTGCTTATGAAATGATGCAGTACCTGAAAAAGTATCACAGCCGTAACTTTATTCAGAAACTATTTAAAAAAACGCATGATATTAAAGGCATTTATCTTGTAGGTCCCGTAGGTGTAGGTAAAACGCATATCTTATGCAGTTTTATCAATATGCTTACAGAGATTCGCTGTGCTTATCTGCATTCCAGTACACTGTTTATGGCATATTTACATCGCCCTGATGAATATGCTGAAAAATTAGCTCAAAATTATGATGTGGTCTGTATAGATGAAATAGAATTAGATGACCCTGGTAACGCCGCAAGATTTATACGCGTATTGCATTTGCTCAATGATTTGGGAGTGTTTCTTATCTGCACTTCTAACGTAGACCCCGAAAATTTTATTGAAAGCGGTTATCAAGACGAAAAATTCTATAAATTCATTTCTAATGAATTTCGTGAGCAATACAAAGTGATATTCATTAACGGTGAAGATTACAGGATAAAACTAGCCAAAAGAGGAGCTTTTTATATTGGAAAAAAAGAATATACAAATCCTTTGCTAACAGATAGACTAAAAAAATATACTGTTACCCGACAATTTACTTTTACAGAACTTATACATTATCTTACCGAAACAGACCGCCGTGAAGTAAAAAATATGCTTACTCAATATGAAGCTATCAGTATAGAAAATGTAAAAATTACCTCTAGCGCAGATGCTTTACGTTTGCTTAACTTTTTAGATGACATCTATCAATCTAACCACTACATAGATTTGTATGTAACCGCAGAACAGGATTTCAAAGAATGGTACAATAAGGAAAATATCGGTTATGATGACTATCAGGAACGTATCGCGCTAAAATTTGAACGTACTATATCTCGCATCAAAGGGCTTTGTGAGGCAAATTACATAACCGCTGAACTTAATACAGTAAGATAATGTTAAAATAGCATGGAAAAACAAGAATTGTTACAAAAATATATTGAATATGTATCCAAAGAAGGTAAAAGACCCAGTACTGTAAGTAGATTTACCTTCACTATATCCATTAAAGAAAGCGATTTTTATACTCATTTTACAACATTAAATCAGTTAGAGCAGTATTATTGGGTACATTTACATGAGAAATTACTAGAAAAAATTACCAAAGAAGAAGTATACGCAAACTATTCCGTGAGAGAAAAACTGCTTAGTTATGCTTTTACTTTGATAGAAATGCTTAAAGAAAATCGTTCTTTTGTTATTCTTACCCTGCAAAAAAACTGTAATGTATTAGATAATTACAAAAAAGAACTGAATAACTATACCGAAACACTAATAGCACAAGGCACACAAAATAATGAAATACAAGATAGAATGTTTTTATCTACTTACTATCCTAACTTAATAAGCCAAGAAATAGTAGCTATTATATATTTTTGGGCAAAAGATGAAAGTCCAAATTTTGAAAAAACAGATGTATTCATAGAAAAATCCATTAACTTTATTATGGATATTCTCGGCAAAAATTGGATAGATACAGGTTTTGACTTTATTAAATACCTATTTCAAAGAAAGTAATTTTTATCATACGCTGGTATCTGCAAAGATACTACAAACTTCTCTGACACATATAAAATTATAACTACCTGTTTATCAAATAGATAAAACTAAAAAACTTTCCTTAATTTCTTATATTAAGCGGCATCTAACTGACAGAAATGCTCTACCTACTATTCTAAAAATCATTTTTATAACTTAATTCACTTTACTTTTTGTGTTTTATCATATACATTTGTAACAAAATAAGAAGCATCATGTCTAAACCGAAAAATATCCGCAGAGAAGACGCTCTACTGTATCATAGCAGCCATAGGAGAGGTAAGATACAAGTTGTACCTACAAAGCCTGTTGCTACACAAAGGGATTTATCTTTGGCATATTCTCCTGGTGTAGCAGAACCTTGTAGAGAGATAGCCGCTAATGTAGAAGAAGTCTATAAATACACAGCCAAAGGCAATCTTGTAGCTGTAATTTCTAATGGAACAGCCGTTTTAGGATTAGGAAATATAGGCCCTGAAGCCTCAAAACCTGTAATGGAAGGTAAAGGAGTTTTATTTAAAAAATTTGCAGATATTGATGTATTTGATATTGAAGTAAATGCTCCCGATGTAGAAACTTTTGTACAGGTAGTCAAAGCATTAGAACCTACTTTTGGAGGAATAAATTTAGAAGACATTAAAAGCCCTGAATGTTTTGAAATAGAACGGCGTTTAAAAGCAGAAATGAATATTCCCGTCATGCACGATGACCAACACGGTACGGCTATTATATCCTCCGCAGCGCTGATTAACGCATTAAAATTAGTGAACAAAAAAATAGAAGACATCACAATAGTCGTTAGTGGGGCAGGTGCGGCATCTATTGCTTGCCTGAATTTATACTGCCGTTTAGGATTAGACCCTCGCAAAGTGCTTTTATTTGACAGCAAAGGACTGATTCATAAAAATAGAGAGAACATCAAAGAATTTCAGAAAATATATGCCACAGATAGAACAGACATACAAACTATTGCAGATGCACTCAAAGGTGCAGATATGTTTCTAGGTTTATCTGTTGCTAATCTACTTACTCCTGAAATGATACAAGGCATGGCAAAAGACCCCATTGTATTTGCAATGGCAAACCCTGACCCTGAAATTCCTTATCCTGATGCAATTGCCGCAAGAGAAGACATTATTATGGCAACAGGGCGTTCTGATTATCCTAATCAAGTCAATAATGTACTTGGTTTTCCCTATATTTTCAGAGGTGCGTTAGACGTACGTGCTACAGAAATTAACGAAGAAATGAAACTCGCCGCAGCCAAAGCCTTAGCCGAATTAGCTCATGAACCTGTACCTGAAATAGTGATTGAAGCCTATGGCGGTAAAAACATTGTCTTTGGTAAAGAATACCTTATTCCAAAACCTAACGACCCACGCCTGATTACAGAAATTTCTATCGCCGTAGCCAAAGCCGCTATAGAAACAGGCGTAGCTAAAAATCATATTCAACATTGGGATAAATATCGTGAGGAGCTACTCAATAGAATGGGTATGAGTAACAATCTCATTCGCGTAGTAACAGAAAGAGCAAAAAAAGCCCCGAAACGCGTGGTATTTGCCGAAGCCGATACATATAAAATTCTTAAAGCCGCTCAGATTGTTAAAGATGAAGGTATTGCTATACCTATCCTTCTCGGAAATGTAGATGCTATCAAAAGTAAAATTGAAGAATATGAACTAGACCTTCAAGACGTAGAAATGATAGACCCACGTAAAGAATATAAAAAATTAGAAGAATTTGGAAATGTATATTGGCAAAAAAGACAACGTAAAGGAATTAGTCAGATTGATGCATATAAACTCATGCGAGAGAGAAATTATTATGGGGCTATGCTCGTAGAACTCGGCTACGCAGATACTATGGTCTCAGGATTAACAACCAACTATCCTAAAACGATTACTCCTGCTATTGAAATTATAGGATTGGCTGACGGAGTACAATATCTCGCAGGTATGCATATTATCCAAGTAAAAAATAAAACATACTTCTTTGCTGATACTACGGTTAACCGTGAGGAAGTGTTAGAAGCTGAACAATTAGTTGAAATCACTCGCTTGACTGCAGAAGCTGTGCAGAGCTTAGGAATTAAGCCTCGTATTGCATTGCTGAGCTATTCTAATTTCGGAAGCAATCGTAAAAGTCCTGCGGTACAAAAAGTAATTAAAGCTGTAGAGATACTTAAAAAATCCTACCCACAATGGCTAATAGATGGAGAGTTACAAGCCAATTTTGCCCTTCGCCCTGACTTATTACAAGAACGTTTCCCATTCAGCGAACTTGCCCAAGAAGGTGCTAACGTACTTATATTCCCCGATTTAGAATCAGGTAATATTGGCTATAAATTAGTGCAAGAACTTGCTGACGCCTCTGTGATAGGACCTATTTTGCTTGGCTTGAAAAAACCCGTACATGTTTTACAACTCGGCAGTAGTGTAGATGAAATCGTGAATATGGTCAGTTATGCCGTAATGGACTGCCAAAAGCGAAGTACAGAAACAACTATCAACAGTGTATTAAATTGATATAAATGAAAAGACATCTTGAAAAAGGCAAACAAGGTGAAGATATAGCTTGTCAATACTTAATAGAACAAGGATACCAAATTCTGTTCAGAAATTGGAGGTTAGATAAAGCCGAAATTGATATTATTGCTATGGATAAAGAAGAACTTGTTTTTGTGGAAGTCCGCCTGCGCACACATGCAGAGGATATTCCAGAACTTTCTATCTCCGCCAAAAAAATTGAACTGCTGTACAATGCCGCATCTTATTTTGCAGATATTCACACAGATTTGAACTATTATACCACACGCTTTGATGTAATTGGCATTCATATACAGAAAAATACCCCGCATCTCAGCCATTTCAAAGATGTCTTCCGTTAAAGAATATCACTGACTATTTTTTTGGTAGCAATAGGACTATCTGAACCGAGTATCTCATGTACGGTAACGGATTTGTGTGTCTGATAATCGTCTGAGATAAGGTCTGATTCAATAGCATAAATCATGGCTTGTTGTAAAATGTATCGCGTGATACCTTGCGAAATAACCGAAGTGGCAAAATTATCAAATAAAAATCCAAATTGACGCTCCCCTTCCATAAAAAAGTGATTGTCTCTGTTGATAAAAAGCCTGCCCATAGAATAGCCTGTATCATGAATACGATTGTACTTAATAGAGTCACTTAAAAAATTAAACAGCATAATTTTACCACAAAAAGCCCTGCGGTAATCTTCTTCCACATACTGAGACTTGTATATCTTATGATTGTCCGCAAATGTCCAGATATTTGTGTGCATTTGCATTAAAATGACATCACCTGAAAACTTTAGGTAAAACTTGAAATCATCAATTTCTTTGTATTCTAACCTCACAGATTGTTCATTAGGAAACAACTGACTATTTACCTCAGCCGCAATTTCCTGAGCGGAGTCCTTAAATAACTTGAATATCCGAAAAGTATTCGCAAACACCTCCTGCTTAACCAGAGATTTTTCCCTTAGTAAAGCTATCAATTTTTCTGTAACCGCTTCCATAAGCGCAAATATGTGAATAAATATTGCAGTAACAATATAAAAAACTGAAAAATTATGATAATCAATAATTTATATTATCTTTTTTATATTTTCGGATAAAAAACCTGTAACTCTTTTTTTGACTTAGCAGAATTTTGTTTCTTTACATAATGATTGTTCCTCCTTACTTACAACAAGGCGATACTGTGGCATTAGTTGCCCCTGCAAAAAAAATAAATCCTGAGTCCATACAAAAAGCAAAAGATATTCTGCAAAAATGGGGTTTGAAAGTATGGACAGGAAAGCATGCCCAAAATGAACATTTCTGGTTTGCAGGTACAGATGCAGAACGCACACAAGACATGCAGGAAGCTCTGAATAACCCTGAAATAAAAGCTATTATAGCTTTACGTGGAGGCTACGGCACAAGTAGAATTATTACAAATTTAGATTTTACTTTGTTTCAAAAACACCCCAAATGGATAGTAGGTTTTAGTGATATTACTATTTTACATGCTAAAATTTCACAGTTTGATATTGCCTCTATTCATGCAACTATGCCCATACTTTTTGATGAAGAGAATGACCCTAAAAGTTTAGAAACTTTAAAGAAAGCACTTTTTGGCACACTGAACACCTATACTGTATCTTCACACCCTAAAAATAGATTAGGAACAGCCAAAGGTATACTTGCAGGAGGTAATTTAGCTTTGCTTAATGTTGCTGTTGGTACAGACTACGATTTGGATACCCGAAACAAAATTCTTTTTTTAGAGGACATAGATGAATATGCCTACAACCTTGACCGTATGCTAATACACCTTAAGCATGCAGGTAAATTAGATAAATTAGCAGGTTTGATAATAGGCTATTTTACAGATGTAAAAGAAAGTGAAGAAAAGTTTTTTGGCAAAGAGGCATATCAAATCATAGAAGAGGTTGTTGATGAGTATGATTATCCTGTTTGTTATGGTTTTCCTGCGGGACATGAACTGAACAATTATTCTTTATACTTAAATAGAAAAGCTATTTTAGAAGTAGATAGCGATAAAGTTACAGTAAGTTGGAAATAGCTTTAAATAAAAAATAAGCACTTCGTTATTACAAAGCGCTTATCTAATAACCTTGTTCCTAGAAATTACTTTTTCTCTTCTTCTTTACGAGCTTCTTTTTTAGAACAACATTTGTCTTTTTTTGTGTTAGAAGCATTTGCTTTATTACCTGAGCAGCATTTGTCTTTTTTGTCAGTTGTACCTACGGTTTTTGCGTCAGGTTTAGCTTCGTTATTAGCATTTACTTCTGTTTTGGTTTTATCACAAGAGCTATTGGCAGATTTTTTACCACCACAGCATTGAGCATTCGCTACATTAGCAAACGCAAAGGTTAATAGTGCAAACGCACAAGCTACCACGAAATTTTTCATAATTAGTACGATATTAAAATTACACAAAGATACGAACAATTACTGAATGTAGTTTGAAAGTAACAAAAAAAAGTTAAAAATATGACGAATTGCAGATACGTTTCCCATAACCCAAATACCTGTAAAAATAAAAACCAGCCCATAAAAAGAGCTGATTTTTCTGTATAAATTAAAATAACATTACAGAGAAAGCATTTTCCAAAGTGTTGCTACAATTAAGCAGATGAAAGCGGCGGGTGTTAATACTTTCCAACAAAGGTTCATCAATTGGTCTGCACGTAGGCGGGGTAAAGTCCATCTAATCCATATATGAACAAAGATGGCAAATAACGTTTTGGATAATATCCAAAAAGCACCCCATATAGGTCCCGTTGTCCAGTCTGCTAATTTTACAGGACCGATATTAGGTAAAATAGTGTTCCAACCTCCGAGAAACATTACAGCGGCAATAGTACCTACAATAAACATCATTGCGTATTCTGCAAGGAATACCACAGCAAACTTAAATCCGCCGTATTCTACGTGAAAACCTGCAACTAATTCAGACTCACCTTCGGGAATATCAAACGGAGCGCGGTTACATTCGGCTAATGAAGCAATGAAATAAATCACATAAGCAAGAATAAGTATAGGAGATTGTAGAATATTCCAAGTTATAATTCCACCAATATGACGTACATCGCCAAGGGCTTTAATACCAAATAAATAAATAGGTTCTTTGGATAAAATTCCTTGTTGATAAGAAATTTCTTGTAAATTCAACGAACCTGATGCCACAACAGCTGTAAGAATAGCTAAGCCCGCAGGAATTTCATAAGAGATAATTTGCGCTACGGCACGTATAGCACCATATAAAGCATACTTGTTATTTTGTCCCCAGCCTGCCATCAGCACGCCCACTACATCAATAGAAACAATAGCCATAATATAAAATACTCCCACGGTTACCGCAGAACCCAGAAAAGCAGGAGAGAAAGGTAAAGCCGCCCAGCCCGCAAACACAGCAGAAAATATCACAATAGGACCTGCTGTAAATAGTACTTTGTCCGCATTTTTAGGTACAATATCTTCTTTGGTTAAAAGTTTGGTAATATCTGCAATAGTTTGCAACAACCCATACGGACCTACCTCAATAGGACCTACTCTGTCTTGAATAAATGCGGATACTTTGCGTTCTACATATACTGCCAGCAGAGCATAGATTGCAATAAAACCGATAGGAATAAGTACAGAAAGCACTGTACCGGGTATAAAATCATAGCCCAAAAACTGAGTAATTCTTTCAAAGAATTGCTGTACACTGGCGGGAGGAATGACATTTAGTATTTTCATAGGTTATGAGTTAATATCTTGACTTTACTTCTTATAATTGTGCAAATAAAGTCAAAAAACTGATATGTAGAAAAAAAAAATCAAAAAAATTTGTGCTTTCAAAGAAAATCTCTACTTTTGCAGTCCCAAAAATAAAGAAATAGTTTAATTATTAAAAGTACTATCGTATGCCAAACCATAAGTCCGCAGAAAAAAGAGTTCGTCAGACCGCAGTAAGAAAATTACGTAACCGTTATCAGTTGTCTGCATGCCGTACTGCTATCAAAAAATTAAAAAAAATGACCGTAAAAACAGAAGCTCAAGCGCTTCTCCCCAAAATCTATGGTATGCTGGACAAATTAGTCAAAAAAAATATCATTCATAAAAACAAGGCTGCCAATCAAAAATCCAAACTAACCCGTTGGGTAAATGCTATGCCAGTTGTAAACTGACCACATTTTTACATTTTTGTAGCGGCATTTTCTTCGTCCTTATAAGAAAATATATTTTTGACAAACAGTCTTGTTAATTTCTGATTAGCAAGACTGTACTATATTTGTGCAGTAAATGAGAACTTTGTTTTGTATAACAGGTATTTTGTTGTTTTACAATCTTTTTGCACAGGAAAATATCCCGCGTGAAGTAGATGTGTGCATCCAGCAAAAAAACCAAGCCAATTTTGAACGTTTATGTACTCCTGAATACATACATTATCAAAGACATGAGCAAATCAAGTCTTTTTTTGAATACTGTCTTAATCATCAGCTTTCTGTAAAAGGAGAACTGTATGTGCGGGAAAAAAGCCGTGCTGTACTGCCTGTCAAAGTATATAACAAAAATAAACTCTATTTAGGCAGAGCCTATTTTTACCTTATTCGTAATGATGACTTATGGTACATAGACGGTGCAAATTTTCAGGATATTGGTGATGACCGCTCCCCCTTGCAAAAATTCAATGCCCTGTTTCTTGAAGGAAAAATACGCGGTTTTTATCACCCAAGAGATTTAAATTCGTGTCAAGACATGGATAAACAAGCACAACTTTTTATTAAGCAGATTAAAAAGAAAGGTAAATCACAAGGTATCAAATATGTATGGGAAGGAGAGGTTATCCAACATTTTATCCAAAAAAATGAAGTTAAATTACCATCATTAGCTTATTTACAAAACCATTGTGACACCACTTTATCACTTTGTGTAGTAGTGTTTTCTTATACGGAGCAAGAAGAGAAAAACTATCTCTCTTTGTACTTTGAGAAACAAAATAACAAATTTATACCTGTGGACTGGGATAATCGCCTGCCCAAATTAGCCAAGTTTTTGCGTGAAGATGAAAGTTTACGCCCATAAAGTAAAAAAAGCGATTTTATGGGTACTTTTTGCGTGTTCATTAATTTACATAGTATATGAACTGAATTCTTTTTCACGTATATGGAAAGAAATAAAAA
>CALIZB010000035.1 GCA_938028625.1 uncultured Bacteroidia bacterium
GTGTAACTAAATATTACGATAAAGTTCCTACAAAATTTTCGCAAATGAGCAGTGATGAAATTAAGCAACAAGGTGCCAGAATCGTACCTGGCTCGATGGTAAGATATGGTGCTTACATTGCTCCTGGCGCAATCCTAATGCCAAGTTACGTAAACATCGGGGCCTATGTGGATTCTGGCACAATGGTCGACACTTGGGTTACCGTAGGCTCTTGTGCACAAATTGGTAAAAATGTTCATTTATCAGGGGGGGTAGGCATTGGGGGCGTATTAGAACCTGTACAAGCTAGTCCTGTCATTATTGAAGATGGGGCATTTATTGGTAGTCGTTGTATAGTTGTAGAGGGTGTAAGAGTAGGTAAAGAAGCTGTACTCGGTGCAAATGTAGTACTGACAGCATCATCAAAAATCATTGATGTTACAGGCGAAACTCCCGTAGAATACAAAGGATATGTTCCTGAACGTTCTGTAGTAATACCTGGAAGTATTCCTAAAAGATTCCCCGCAGGTGAATATCATGTACCCTGTAATCTCATTGTTGGTAGGCGCAAAGCCAGTACAGACCTCAAAACTTCGCTTAATGATGCCTTACGCGAAAATAATATATCGGTATGATTTCTTTTTTATTCAGGGCGTGTCCTTCACTTCGTTCAGGTCGGTGCATTCCGCACTTCGCTAGCGCTTCGGTGCTACGCACAGGGTTAATGCCCTTGCTTCATGCCCCTCACGCAATTTTATCTTACAATTATGGAACTATTTTACACTACTGACATAGATTTTCCTTATTTATATCTACAACATGAAGAAGCTATACATTGTATTAAATCTTTACGAAAAAATATAGGAGATTACATTCACATAACTGACGGATTAGGTAATCACTATTACGGAATAATTACGCAAATAGAAAGAAAAAAGGATATTGTTACCGTACACGCACAAAAACAACAAAATTTTAATAAAAGTCAAAATTTAGGCTTATGTATAGCACCTACTAAAAACATAGACAGAATGGAATGGTTGATAGAAAAAGCTGTAGAGTTAGGTGTTTCTCAAATACAATGGATAATTACTGAACGTTCTCAAAGAAAAACCATTCCATTAGAACGTATGCAACGCATAGCTATATCGGCAATGAAGCAATCTTTGCAGTATTTTTTACCGAATTTTTATCCTATCATAAACTTTTCAAGTTGGTTAGAACAACAAAAAATTTTGCAAGGAGTAATTGGATATTGTGGTGAAGATATAGATAAAAAACCTTTGAATACTCTACAAATCACAAATAAACAAAATACATATTGGATTTGCATAGGACCCGAAGGGGATTTTACTCAAAATGAAGTAAAACAATCCCTGAACACAGGATTGATACCTGTTTCCATAGGCACACACAGACTGCGCACCGAAACCGCCGCCTTAACAGCTATATCTTATTTCTATCTATAAAAAAATTGTGTATTTTCAATCTAAATGAACACTAAACGCTACAAACTTGCCAATCATCTCGTAATTCCCTACCGTTTTACTTTATAACTTCCTCTATGCACAATACATCTTTTACCGCAACTATTACAAGCAAATGTAACATAGGTTTGCTTTTGTAAAGTTTTATCCTGCTGATAATAGCTTAAAATTTGTTCTCGGGCTTTTGCCAAACTTGCGCGGGTGAAGGTAAGAAACCATATTCAGTCAATGGTTTAGCCGAGATTAAAATAATCATTTACTTTTTTGAGTTTTTTCTGCAATTCGCTGTAATATCCGTCTGATGCAGGTACTAACGGAAGACGTACATTTTTCAAACAAATGCCCATGATTTCTAATGCGGCCTTTACCCCCACAGGATTGCCTTCTGCAAATAAAAAGTCCATACATTCCAATAATCCATAATGGTATTCACGGGCTTTTTCATAATCTCCTGCCAATGCAAAACGTACTTTTTGGCTTACTTCTCTCGGAAAAATATTGCCTGCCACAGAAATAACGCCTACTGCACCTACACTCATAAAAGGTAAAGTTAAACTATCATCACCTGAAACTACTAAAAAATCTTTGGGTTTTTGAGCAACAATGTTCATTACTTGCACTACACTTCCTGCCGCTTCCTTGACAGCAACAAGGTTTTTATGGTCATTTGCTAATTTGATTATAGTTTCAGAGGTCATGTTAATTCCTGTACGCGGAGGAATGTTATACATGATAATTGGCAAATCTGTACTTTTTGCAATGGCAGAATAATGGGCATAAATTCCGTTTTGATTAGGTTTATTGTAATACGGGCAAACCGATAAAATGCCATCTAATCTGTAATTTTTAGTGTAGTATTCTATTTCTGATATAACTTCTTGCGTATTATTACCCCCTATACCCATTATCACAGGCAATTTACCTTGATTAGCTTCCAGAACAGTTTCTATAACTGATTTTTTTTCATCTTTGGTTAATGTAGGGCTTTCTCCTGTTGTTCCTATGGGGACGATATATTCTACTCCCCCTTCCACTATACGAAAAACCAATCTTTGCAGGGCTTTTGTATCTACCTTATTCTCATTTGTAAAGGGGGTAACTATGGCAACCCCTGTTCCTTTGATATAACTTGTGTTCATGGTTTTATTTTTTGTAAATAATGGATAATAGAAAGTAAATTTTCATCAGTGATATGTTCGTACACATTTGGAATAACGAGTTCGTAACAGTCCCAGTTACTATCATGGATACCTACCCGCATAGTAATGTCAATAGCACAGCCAAGATACTGAGCAGCAACATTATCTTTGTCTGTAAGGTCTATAGATACGTCAAAATGCTGGTCTATAAAGCCATCAACGGCAGAAGTTTTAGGTATGCCAAGCAGATTGGTATGCGAACCGTCTATACGTGTACGTTCATACGTATACGGAAGCAAAGAGGTTTCTTTTTTGCTTTTCAAAAACTCTACGGTTTTAACCCGTACAGTATGTTTTTTTAACAGGTCTATAAAACGGGCAATAACAGTGGCTTCTTCAGCGGCGCGCGGCGAAACAAAGAGTATAAAACTTTTGATATCCTGCCATGCAATACTGGAATGCGCAAAGTGTTTTTTATTGTGCAATCTTCTGAACTGAAGTCTTTGAATTATCTTGAAAGGCATACGAATACAAGCAAATTAAAGTAAAAAATATTAAAATTCCATAATTTTTAGGTATTTTTATTGATACAACAGACGATAATCTATTGAGTGATTGCCCAGTAGACAATGTTTGTTCCCATTTTGAGAGCTTGCTGTCGTACAGGTTCGGGGTCATTGTAAATTTCTTGGTCTTCCCAGCCATTTCCTAAATCACATTCATAGCTGTAAAAGCATACTAATCTGCCGTCATGAAAAATACCGAAGCCTTGTGGAGGTTTGCCGTCATGTTCATGCACTTTGGGCAGTCCTTTTGGAAACGAGAAGGGTTTCTTATAAATCCCAAAATCAAAAGGAAGTTCTACAAAATCATGTTCAGGAAATACTTTTTTCATTTCTCTACGAATGTATTTATCTAAACCATAATTGTCGTCAATATGTAAAAATCCTCCTGAAATAAGATAGTTTCTTAAATTCTGAGCTTCTGCATCTGTAAAAAATACATTTCCATGTCCTGTAAGATGTACCCACGCATACTGAAATAACGCAGGACTGCCTACTTCCACAATATCCTCTTTTTCATGTACTTTAATGACAGAATTTTGGTTAATAAACTTAATCAGATTAGGTAAAGAAGTGCGATTACAATACCAGTCACCTCCACCGCCATATTTTAGTTTAGCTATTTTGAATGTATTATTCTGACACAAGCCCCATGCTAATCCAAAAAAGAGTATTATGCAAAGTATCTTTTTCATGATACAAAGTTAAGAATAATCTGCAAATTCAGTAGCCGAAATCCTGTAAAAACCGTGTATTATCCACTGCGTGAGGCATGCGAAGGGTATGCGTTAGCATAGTGCCTTGCACCGTAGCAAAGCGTAGCCCGTAGCACGCCGACCTTGCACGCATGAGCATTAGCGAAACGCTGTGCAAGGACACGCCCAAATTAAAACCTAAAAAATATACTATTGAAAAGAATAGATATGCAGATTATCAGGATATTGTACAAAAAACAAGTGATTTTGATACATATAAAAAGTATCTACGGCAAAACGATGTACGTTCTGTGCTAAACAGACTTCACACAGTTTTTTATCCTGTAAAGTATTGTATATCACAAGATAGTTGTTCATGCTAGTTTGTGTAGCATCTTTATTCATACTGTAATAACTCAAAATGTGATTTTCCTGATAGTTTAGATATTCAGAATAGTGGAATTTAAGCAATGGGGCAAACGTTCTAAAAAAAGTGAGGTGTTCTTTGTTTTCGGGTTTATCCAATAAAACAGACTGTGGAAATCGCATTTGTTCAAAGGCATCTAATTCTAAATTTTCAGCTTCTTGAATGATGTGAATAGGGATTTGCTCACCAAATTGCTGAATAATTTTACCTGAAAAATCTAATTCCACAAACTGCCGAAGCCCTTCCTGTGTGAGATAATGCGCAAGAATACTGAAATTTGTTTTTTTTAGCCATGAAAGCTGGGGCTGTTCCCATAAAAGCATCCTGCTACGAATATCATACGCATATATGCCGTAGTGTTCAGGAATTTCAGGACTACGATACTGATGTGTGTATATAATACCGTTATGCACATCTTCTATACCTATTAACCAAGGTTCATGCAGTATCCAGTCTGTTACGGTTTGTTTTTGTGTGGCAAGGTCAATAACATGAAAAGAAGTAGTGTACTCTGCTCCGTTACGAACTTCTATCACTGCTAAATGCTGACGGGTATCTACACGGACTTTCCATATATTCCCTTTGAAAGAATAAGAATGCAACATGATTTTACAACAAAGATTTGGCTTTAATAGTTAGATATTGATTGATAGCTTTGGCTGTTAAATTCTCGGGAAGGGTATCCAAGGTTAAGACGTTATTTAATTGTAGATATTTGAATGCTAATAAACGTTGTTCTAAAATTTGTTCTGCTACACCGAGTTGTAAAGCCTGTTCTCTGGTTTTGGGAACTTCCAGAGTTACTTTGTGTAGTTCTTTATCGCGTAAAGTAACGCACAGGGGCAGATGTTTGGGAGAAAGGCGTGTAAATTCGCGTATAAGTACATCAGAAGCACGGTTATCAATAATGTCCGTAATCAGTATAATCAATGCTCTTTTATTTACTTTTTTCTTGATATACTGGAAGGCAAGGGAATAATTAGGTTCAGTCATCTCATACTGAACGTTATGTAAAAGTTGAGAAATAGCATGTACTTGGGTGATACCTCTTTTGGGTGGCAGATAAGTTTGTATATTTGCACCAAAAACTAAAAGTCCTATATTGTCTTCTTTGTTTGCACAAATGTAACTTAACATAAGCGTTGCATTGATAGCATAATCTAAACGTTTCATAAAACCGTCAGAATTGCGCATCATACGTCCTGCATCTAATACTATAATTACATTCTGATTGCGTTCTATCTGATACTGTGCTACTATGGGTTTACCTTTTCTTGCGGTAGCTTTCCAGTTAATTTTGCGGTATTCGTCATCTTTGGTATATTCTCTTAGACTTTCAAATTCCCGTCCTTCGCCATATTTGCGGATACTTCGCCTGCCTACCTGTTCTAATTGATTTTTTCGTGCTAATAACTGATATTTTTTGAGTTTGAGGTATCCTGGATATACAGAGAAACTATTTTCTAATGAATACTCATAATCTTTCCGAACCAATCCGAGTATGCCCAGAATGCGCAGATGGACAGTTTGGTACTCATACTTTCCGCGTTCACGCGGGGTAATAGTATAGGTAAAGGTTTGTACTTCGTTTCCCTGAATACCAAAAGGAAATATAGCATCACGAATTTGAAAAAATTCAGGCACATCATCTCCCAGAAAGCCTTTCCAATACCGTTTGCTCTTATTATGTAAAGACAAAATGATTTCATTTTCATCACCCAAAGAAAGTTTTTGAGCTAGCTCCCTACTGATTTCAAATTTTTCTTTGCCTGGAATAAGGCGATAGTCTATAACCATAAAAATTGCCCATACTAAAATGATAACAAAAGCTACAGCTAATAAAAAACTCCAGAAAAAGCTTAGCCCCATACAGGCTACGGCTATGAGTAAAATTAAAAAGGTTCTGTGCGTGAACGTCATAGAAAACAAAAGTAGCAAATTTGAATAAAAAAATTACTCCGATAAAACAAAAAAGTCCTGATTTGCCATCAGAACTTTGAGATATTATTTTACCTTATTTTTGAAGTACTCGTATGTCAATTTTAGTCCTTCTTGTCGGGATATTTTAGGCGACCAGCCGAGTACAGACTGTGCTTTGGAAATATCTGGTTTTCGCACTTTGGGGTCATCTTGCGGTAGAGGTTTGAATACAATTTTACTTGTAGTACCTGTAAGTGCTTGTATTTCTTTGGCAAAATCCAATAAAGAAATTTCGTCAGGGTTGCCGATATTTACAGGTTCTACCTCGTTACTCATTAACAATCTAAAAATACCCTCTACAAGGTCGGATACATAGCAAAAGCTACGAGTTTGCGAACCATCTCCAAAAACAGTAATATCCTCTCCGCGTATCGCTTGTCCCATGAATGCAGGAATAGCTCTGCCGTCATCTAAACGCATACGAGGTCCATAGGTGTTAAAAATGCGGATAATACGCGTTTCTACGCCATGATAACGATGATACGCCATAGTCATTGCTTCGGCAAAACGTTTGGCTTCATCATATACGCCGCGCGTACCTATGGGATTAACGTTGCCCCAGTATTCTTCTTTTTGTGGGTGAACCAGAGGGTCGCCGTACACTTCAGAAGTAGAAGCTAACAACATTCTTGCTTTTTTTGCTTTAGCTAATCCCAAGATTTTATGTGTTCCTAATGCGCCTACTTTAAGCGTTTGAATGGGTAATTTAAGGTAATCAATAGGGCTTGCGGGAGAAGCAAAATGGAGAATATAATGTAAATCGCCGTGTATATGCACATAATTGGTTACATCATAGTGTATAAAAGAAAAGTCAGGGTTATCAAGTAAATGAACAATGTTGTCCATGTTACCTGTAATTAGGTTATCCATAGCAATAACCTGAAATCCTTCGGCAAGCATACGGTCACAAAGGTGCGAACCTAAAAAGCCCGCACCTCCTGTGATAAGAACACGTTTTTTACTCATGCAAATTATTTAGTGTTTTTATTTTCTTTCAAAACTTCTTGTGCTTTTTCCAAAGGCACCATTATTTCTTGAAAAGAGTAGTTACCGTCTTTATTTTTAACGGCTTTTACCACTTTTGCCCAATTTTGTTTTTCACCTGATTTAAAGGTTGCTACTGCTTTCTTTGCCATTATTTAATCTCCTTATGAATAGTTACACGTTTAAGAATAGGATTGTATTTTTTTAGTTCTAACCGCTCAGGGGTATTTTTACGGTTTTTGGTGGTAATGTACCGTGAAGTACCAGGCATACCACTTGCTTTATGCTCTGTGCATTCTAAAATAACTTGGATACGAGCTTCTTTACTCTTCTTTGCCATAACGTTGCTTCAAATTAGGGCGCAAAAGTAAAACAGTAATTTGAAAGTAACAAATAAATTTTGAAAACACTACATTTTTGTTGTTGTATTTCAGGAATAAAGTGTTTTTATATGCCTTCTAGTTCTGTTATTTTAAGATACCATCTGTCAGAAAGTTTTTCCACTACAATTTTACCGTTAAGGTCGTTTTCTTTTTCTGTTTTTGGGATATTTCTGCCATAATAATACAAAAATGCAATAGTTACCTGAAAATTATGGTCTATCAGATGAACAACTTCTTGTTCTTTATTTAGTATAATTTCATCAAACTCATGGGTACGCATGAAAGCACGTACGCGTTTTACAGCATCAGTATCTATATTTTGATTTCTTCGTAATATGTTGGCTTTAATCTCATTATCAGGGGTATCTCGTGTAATTCGTTCGCTATAACAGTATAAAATATCAGGAATTCCTTGTAATAAAGATTTTTCTGCTTTTTTAAAATACTTTTTAGGATACTGCGCTCTACACCCCGCCCAAAACATTATAGATAACAACAGAAAGATTGCATAAATATAATAACGCATAATTACCTGCAAATTTTCAAAAAAAAATGAAAATTAAAAATACTTTACCGTTACTTTTCTTGTAATTCATAGACTATTCTCTAAATAAAAAACAAAATTGCTCAAATACTAAATTACCAACATCATATAATAACTACTTTTATCTTATCCTTTTCAATGTTTTGACTACTTTCAATACTTTATCTATGTTTGCAAAATATATTTTATTCTAACAATTACATATCAATTATCATGAAACATATATTTTTACTTTCAGTACTTTTTATACTTTCTTCGCAAGTACAAGCAGAAATCTCTACTCATTTTTTCATAGAAAATAAAGGTCAGTGGGATAAAGAAGTACTATATTTATGCCGCATAAACGGGCTAAATGCTTGGATTAATAAATCAGGAGTTACATACGATTTTCACAAGTGGAAAAAGCTCAACCGTTTTGATGTGCAGTTTATAGATAATAAAAATGACCATTATATCCAATACGGGCATATTATCAAAGTAAATCATGTAAATGCCAATGCAAATCCCTGTTCTGAAACAAAACAAAAAAATGATGCTTACTACAACTATCTTGTTGGGAATAATCCTGAAAAATGGGCAAGTTATGTTGGTCTATATCAAGAAATTATTGTCAAAAATATTTACGAAGGTATAGACCAAAGATGGTATTTTGATGAAGGCAATTTGCGTTATGACTATATTGTATCACCTCTTGCGGATTATAAGAAGATACAACTTTCTGTACAAGGTTCAGATAAATGCCAAATTAAAGAAAATGATTTAGTATTTAACACCATTTTTGGAGAAGTCCGCCAGTGTAAATTATTTGTCTATCAAAATATTGATGGTGTTAAAAAAGCAGTTCAAGCTAAATGGATACAAAAAAATGAGCATTTTAGCTTTGAGTTAGGTAACTATGACTCTCGCTATCCTTTGATTATTGACCCCTTAATTTGGAGTACATACATAGGCGGCACGGCTGATGACCACCCGTGTGATGTTACTCGTGATATTTTTAATAATGTATATATAACAGGTTATACTGCATCTGCTTCTTATCCTACTACGGCAGGAGTGTATGATAATACTCATAATGGAGGAGGTTCATACCCGCATGATGTTTTTGTAAGCAAATTAAATTCAACGGGAACAACATTATTATACAGTACTTTTATTGGTGGAAGTCAGGGAGAAGTAGCCGAGAAAATAGTAGTGAATAATGCCGGTAATGTATATCTTACAGGGGGTACTACATCCTCTGACTTTCCTGTAACCGCGGGCGCGTATGACACTACCTACAACGGTGATGGATTTGCAAGCTGGATATGGGGTGATGTGTTTATTTTACAACTCAATGCCACAGGTTCTGCTTTGGTATTTTCTACTTTTGTAGGTGGTGATATGGATGACGTAGGCAGAGCTTTATATGTAGATGCTAACGGAGATATATATTGTGCAGGTGCGGCAAGGTCTAATTTTCCTGTTACCGCAGGGGCTTTTGATACTGTTTATAGTTTTGGACCTTATGACGGTTTTATATTAAAAATGAACGCCACAGCTACCGCACTTATTTACTGTACCTATTACGGCGGTTCAGGTAATGATACAGCTAATGGCATCACCGTAGATGATTCAGGCAATGCGTATGTAACAGGAAATACTCATTCCACAGATTTTCCTACCACAGCAGGTGCTTTTGATACTTCTTTTAATGGAGTTTATGATGGATATGTGCTTAAAATAAACCCAACAGGAACGGCATTAGTATACTCTACATTCATAGGAGGACCTAATGAGGATAGGCATCTTGGAATTGTGTTAAAAGGTAATTATAACATTGTTATCGCAGGATTTAGTAACTCTGCTAGTTACCCAACCACAGCAGGCGCTTATGATACTTCTCATAACGGGGATTATGATGTAGTGCTTACAGAAATTGATGCCATAGGTAGTAGTTTAGTATATTCTACATACATGGGAGGATTTGGTCCCGATATGGGGTTATGTATAACACAAAGTTTTTCAGGATTTATTTATGTATCAGGGTACGCTAATGCAGGTTTTCCAACCACAGCAGGTGCTTATGATACTTCACACAACGGCGACGAAGATGTATTTATTGCCATATTTAACCCTTCTTTGAGTAGTTTATTATATTGTACCTATATCGGGGGAATTAGCTATGACCGTGCCACAGGAATAATTACTGATAATGCAGGTTATCCCATTGTTACAGGTAGAACATATTCCCTAGATTATCCTACTACGGTAGGGACTTATGATGTTACCCATAATGGCGCGATGGACGGCTTTGTAACTAAACTTGACCCTTCTATACCTTTACCCATAATTTCTTTTACTTTGTCTGCAACGTTTGAGCAGAATAATACTGTTCAGTTACAATGGCAATATGCAGGAGCAGAGAAAGCACATCAATACAGCATAGAATACTGTACCTCTGAACAGCCCACATGGCAGTACCTGACAAATACCCATGAGTCACAATATACAGATGAAATAGCTGTACAACAAACCATTCAACAAGGTAAAAACAGTTTGCTCTACAAAGTTAAAGCACTGAATAAAGACGGAGTAACCCTTGTAGAGCAAGTTCAGGAAGTACAGTTATTCAACCATTCAACTCTTATACTCTATCCAACCCTGAATAATGGCAGTTTTACCATTCAAAGTTCCTTAAATACAGAAGTAATTATCATAGATATGCAAGGTAAAATTGTTTTTAGTACTCATATTCAGTCAGGTAAAAATGAACTGCAAATTCCTCTTTCCAAAGGTGTATACTACCTGAAAGCAAGAGATATTCCTGCTGTACAAAAACTTACAGTATGGTAGATGCAAGTTGTGAGGGGGGTATCACAAATTTTGAGTAACTTTAAACAATGAAGAGCAAAAACAAAAGCGCGCTCATGGTATTTTTTATGTTAATTCTTTTTTTTGCACAGGCACAAATCCCCCTTACTGTGCCTTTACACCATTTTACACAAATAAAAAACTCTCAAATCTATGATATTGCAGAATTTGACAAAGAAATATACATAGCTACCAGCAGAGGACTTTTCAAATATAATGGACAAGAATTATATGCCTTTTCATTAGAAAATGGACTGAAAGATGACGAGCTTTTTAATTTTCAGGTGTATAATAATAAGTTATGGTTTAATTCTATTACAGGCAGATTATACTATCTGTCTATGCAAACAAATGATGTAAAAGAATTTACACCCTTTTTACAGGACTATATCAAAACATTTTTTTGGTACAAAGAAACACTATACTATACAAATAACAAAAGCGAACTATGTGTATGGAAGTCTGAATACAGAACAAAGAAGGTTATACAAAGTATTTTTAATGTATTAGACTACAAAGTAAAAGAAAACGATTTATATTTATTGCATGCAGATTTTGAGTATTCTATACTCTCAACAGATACACATACTTTCAAAAAAAATACTATAAAAAATACTGTTGGAATGGGATATACTATTCCTATTCGTAACCGAAACATGAGTGTACAAAATAATATCTACACTTTTTTTAGACAAAAACTTGCACAGATACATATTCATAACCAAACTTTACAAGAAATACCTATACAAGATGTAGGTACTCTATATAGCATATATCCTACGGAAAACTCTATTTTGATAGGCACTCAAAACGGATTATATCAGTATAAAAATCAAAAAACAGAGTGTATTATCTCTAACTTGTTTGTAACTAATATCATTAAAGATAGTGAAGATACTTTTTGGATAACTACCTTTAACGGTGAAATATACATCATACCTGATATTGAAATTCAAACTATTTTTTATTCTGATAAAAATGTTGCTTCTAACATGAGAAAAGTTCATGTTTTTGATAACCAGGTTATCTGTGGTACAAATACAGGTGAGATACTCATCAATCATCAAGTGCTAAATTCTGTCAAAAAAAATTATGAAGCAGGCAAACTTAATAGAATATTGGGTATTAACTCAAATCAAAGTAAAGTATATATAACCAGAGATGACGGCTTTTTTATCTATGACCTAAATAAAAAAACGACTGAGTACATTGGCACTAAATATACTATAAAAAAATTATTACTTACAGATACTACGTATTACATAATAGGTGCATATTACTCTATTGCCTTAATGGACAAAAAAACCAAACAAACTATCAAACAATATAACTGTTCAAGAGTAGCAGATTTAATTATGTTTAATCATAAACCTTTCTTATGCACTTACGATAAAGTTTATTTTATAGAAAAAGATAGTCTAAATGAAGTCCTGAACAATCAGTATAAAGAAAATAAAATACGTTTTGCTTATTATGATACGCTTCATAGGCGTCTTTACATAGCTCACCAAAAGGGAATACATATCTATAATACTCAACTACAATTACTTAAAAATATACATTTAGACCCAAACTATATTATCAATAAAATACAAGTTCATAAAGAACAGGTTTATATTGCTTCTCAATTAGGGTTATTTGTAATGGACATCTATGCAGATAATCTTTTACCTATTCAGAACCTACATAATTTGAGTATATATGATATTTTTATCCATCAAGACACTTTACATTTTGTTTCTCATGCGGGATATGGAAATATTCCGGTAAAAAAACTTAATTATACACTACCTAATTTCTCCGTAGAGTATAAATATAAAGAGAAGTATTTAACTAATCGTAACGAAATGATACAGTTACGGTATCCTGATAATATATTAGAACTCATTGTAATACCTAAAACGATAAAGTTCAGATATACTACAAATTTTACCTATCAAATTACTGGAAACTCAAACGAAGAGCATACAAAATATAATCTATTAGCTATCCCATTTATACAAAGCGGAGTATATCATTTAAATATAAAAACGAACATAGAAAAAAACAACGTACATCAAGATACATTCAAAGTAAAATATACCTTACCTATATGGAAAGATAGAAATTTTAAGATATTTATTTCAGTAATTATTGCGATTATAGGTCTTTTAGCCTATATGAACCACCTTATCCAAAAAGAAAAACAAAAGTCTTATTACAAAAAACAAGAGATTGAAAACTTAAAACTTCAATTACAAGCGGTTCAATCTCGTTTGAATCCGCATTTTATATTTAATGGACTACAATCTTTACAGTACCTTGTAGTAAGCAAACAGAATGATTTAACAAGGGCATATCTTAATGATTTTGCCGCATTAACTCGTAAGTTTCTCAATTATTCTCAAAAAGAGTTTTGTACTATTGAAGAAGAAATTGCTATTCTCAAACATTACCTTAATTTAGAAAATATAGCTCATGATAATAAAGTAAAATATACCCTTAATACGCAGATAGAAGATGAAATTATTCTTACTCAGCCTATTATTCCATCTTTAATTTTGCAACCTTTGGTAGAAAATATATTCAAACACGCTTTTACAGAGGATTATCTTAATCCTTGTATAGAAATTCGTTTTATAGAAAACATACAGCAAAATAATTTAATCATAGAAATAGAAGATAACGGTGTGGGTATAAGTAGCGAAATTCTTTCGCACTCCAAAGGACTTTTATTGATACAAGAAAGGTTAAAAATTATCAATCAAACGTATAAAACTAAACATACTATTGATATTAAAAATGCAGAAAAATACCCAACAGGAACATTATGTCGTCTAATCCTTCAATTTAATCCGATATGAAAAAAGAAATTGTAGTACTTATACTAGAAGATGAACAACTTAGTCGTAAGCATATTCTGTATGAATTACAAGCTATGTCAGAATATAATTTTACTATCTATGAAGCCTCAGATATTCTTACAGCTAAAAGTTTGCTTATCAAGCATAGACCTGAACTTTTATTGTTAGATATTCAGATAAAGTCTAATATTTCTTTTGAACTTTTAGAGGATTTGCCTTTTTCTGATTTTCAGGTTATTTTTATTACAGCTTATGACTATTATGCCCTTAAAGCTATTAAATTTTCAGCTATAGACTATATCTTAAAACCTGTACAAAGTCAAGAGTTTCAACAAGCCATTAGGCACGCTGTGGAGGAGATGGAAAAAAATAATTTCTATAATAAACTCAAAATGGAACACTTTAAAGATACTTTTGATAAACAAGAAGAAAGTATTATTATTCACTCTTCAAAAGGTACTTTTAAGGCATATTATCACGAAATTTTATACTTACAATCGGATAGTAATTATACCCATATCTATTTTGTAAATAGACAACCTGTTTTAGTAGCCAAAACCTTAAAGTTTTATGCAGAACTATTAAAGGAAAATTTTATTCGGACACATCAATCATATCTAGTTAATAAAACACATATAGAAAAAATTATCAGTAATAAGCAAAAATGCGTAGTTCGTATAATTAACGGCGTAGAAATTCCTATATCTAGCCGTATGCGGCATATCATCAATAATTTATTAGTTTGAATATAAAAAAGAGGGCATTTAGCCCTCTAAGTCAACCTTTTACTTGAATGAAAAAGTTACATCTTTTCTATTTTTTGCAAGCAAACCTTATTACTATGAGTATTTTGTAATCTTAAAATGTACATACCTTTGGGCAGTTCTGAGAAGTTAATGGTAATTATACCACCGCTGACGCTTACATTAGATTGAACTACATGTTTGCCTGTCATGTCGGAAATAGTCATATTATAGTTACCAGATTCTGTTTCTATGCTTATGTAGTCAATTGTAGGATTAGGATATACTTTGAGCGGTTCTTGTTCAAAAGAAGCATTAGATATACTCATAGGCGTCATGATGGTAAATACAGCATTACTGGTGTCTCCGATTGGGGGATACATAAAATGACGGACTTGCACTAAACATTGTGTAGACGCACTACCACCAATAACCCAACTATAACTACCACCACCTACTCCATTTGGAACGTTAGTCTGAATGATATTCCATGAACCTCCATTATCTCTTGACTCACCAACGTTCACAGCCGTGACTGGACCTGTTGTATTCCAAGTAATGTTGTATGTGCCGCCAATGTTCCAATTCTCTCCGCCATTAGGTGAAGTAACTGTAATGGTTGGAGGTTGAATAGTGAATGACGCATCACTCACATCTTCTATGGGTGCCATGCTATTAACTACCTTAATAAAACACTTGTTAGAATTAGCGTAAGGTACTGTGATAGTGTGGCTTCCTCCCATACTACTCGAAGGAATTCCTGAGGCTATGGTTGTCCAAGTTACCATGTTATCTATGGATAGTAAGATATTCACTGTAGGGGGCATACCTGTAAACGTCCACGTTACGGTTTGTGATGTAAATGAATACCAATTTTCTCCGCCATTAGGAGAAACTACGTTGATACTTTGGGCACGTAAAGAATTTGCACCCAATACAAGAACAAGCAGAATTGATAATAATGAAAACTGTTTCATAAGTGCTTACTTAAACGGCAATTCTTATTCCTTGTATCCGAAAAACACCCTGACTTTATTAGACGTCCCAACGTATTGAGAATTTGAGATAATGGTACTTTAAAGATTATTTTTGCAACAATTCCGATAGGATAATTCTCAATTTAATATACTGACAATAAACGCTTTACAAAAAAAAGCCCAGACTTAACACAAAAAATTTGGCAACTATACACATTTTCATTTATAACTTTGAACTACCAAAGTGGGTTAACACTCCAAAAATGTGTGAATAAAGTATGACAAAAACCTTAGTGATTGTGGAGTCTCCTGCCAAAGCCAAGTCTATCAACAAGTACCTTGGAAGTAATTATATTGTAAAAGCCTCCGTAGGACATGTAAAAGACTTACCTAAAAATGAACAGGCTATTGATAAAACCAACGGATTTAAGTTAAATTACGAGATTATCAAGGGGAAGAAGAAAGTGATTGATGAGCTAAAAAAAGCCGCAGGAGAAGTTGATACGGTATTGCTTGCCACAGACCCTGACCGTGAAGGTGAAGCTATTGCATGGCATATTGCTAATGAGGTTCAGCGAAAAAATAAAAACATATATCGTGTGGTATTTAATGAAATTACTAAAAATGCCGTTTTACAGGCAATACAAAACCCACACGCATTAGATATGCACTTGGTACGCGCACAAGAAGCACGCCGTGCATTGGACAGATTAGTAGGTTTTGAAATCTCCCCCGTACTTTGGAAAAGTCTCCGTTATGGATTATCCGCAGGTAGAGTACAATCTATTGCATTAGAATGGATAGTAAACAGAGAATTGGAAATTCAAGCCTTTAAAAGTCAAGAATACTGGACATTAGAAGCTATATTTAGCACAAAAGAAAAAGAAACTTATACAGCACGTTTGTACAGTGTATTGAATAAAGTTGTAGGTGATGATACCGAAGATAAAAAGAAACTGCGCATTACTGATGAAGCCATGATGCTTCGCTGTATTGCAGATATTCAGAAACACAGTTTTGTTATAGACAGTATTGTTACCAAACCGCGTAAGACCAATCCTTATCCGCCGTTTATTACGTCTACATTACAACAAGCCGCCGCAAATACTCTGAAATTTACGCCTAAACGCACTATGAGTATAGCCCAACAACTCTACGAAGGTTTAGATATTGGAGGAGAAACCACAGGTTTAATTACCTATATGCGTACTGATTCTACAAGGTTAAGTGATGAAGCTATTAACGCTATTAGAGGATATATTCAGCAAAAGTACGGGCAAAAATATCTTCCTGCACAAGCTAATATATACGGAAAAGCCAAAAAAGGCGCTAATATTCAAGATGCACACGAAGCTATACGCCCCACCAGTATGAAAAACGAACCTTCTGTGGTTAAACCCTATCTTACTGATGAACAGTTCGCTTTGTATCAACTAATATGGAATAGAACCATTGCCTGCCAAATGGAAGCCGCAGTAGATGAAATTACTACCGTAGATACCGTAAGTACAGACGAGAAAAAAACGTACCTTTTCAGAACCACAGAAAGCAAACCTGTTTTTGATGGTTACAGAGCAGTATGGCAACACGGAGCTGATGTACAGAATGAGGACGAAAACAATGAATGGAACAGCAAACTGCCCAAGAGTCTTAAAGTGAAAGATGTTGTAAAACCTGAAAAATTTAACAAACAACAGCATTTTACCAAGCCGCCTGCACGCTATAATCCGTCCTCATTGGTAAAAGCATTAGAGGATGCAGGTATCGGCAGACCTAGCACTTATGCCGCTATTATTGATGTGCTTCAAGAAAGAGAATACGTAGTCCTTAAAGATAAACGTTTTTACCCCACAGAATTAGGTATCAGTGTGAGTAAATTTTTACAGGAACGGTTTAATACTTTTCTCAATGAAGCCCTTACCCAAAAAATGGAAGCAGGGTTAGATGAAATTGCTCATGGTAAAGAAAAATACGAAAATTTTTTACAAAACTTTTATACACTTTTAGAACAAGCTGTTAAAGAAGCAGAACAAAATAAAGATAAAGCAGGTAAAGTACTTATTTATCTTAATGATAAGGACGGAAATCGTATTAAATGTGATAAATGTGAAACAGGTTATTTAGTAGAAAGATGGAATAAAAGTGGGCGCTTCGCTTCATGTAGCAACTATCCTGAATGTAAAAATATCAAGAATATTAACGAGGAGGGCGAAATATTCGAACCTAAAAAGCAAGAAGCTATTCTTACAGAAGAAAAATGCCCACTTTGTGGTAAAAAAATGCTTCTTAAAGAAGGTAAATTTGGTAAATACTACGCTTGTATAGACTATCCTAAGATATGTAAAGGTACACGTCCTTATATAGACCCACAAGCAGAAACATATCCTTGTCCTAAATGTAAAATAGGTACTGTTTCTGAAAGAAAAGGTAGATTCGGAGTATTTTATCCATGTAACCGTTATCCTGACTGTGATTTTAGTATGAAATCTAAACCCATAGTACAAAAATGCAAAAACTGCGATTGTACATTATTGGAAGAAAAAATATCTAAAAAATACGGCACACAATTGATTTGTCCTATGTGTAAAACCATACAGGATTAAAATATATCATTTACTTTATACTTACATATACATCTGCCATATTTGTAGGAACTTTGCGATAATTTTTCAGTAATGTAGGTAGATAGCGTTGTAGTTCTGGAAACAAACCAAATTCATCTATAAAAAGAGCTGGAGGATCTTTTTGAAAAGCGTCATATATGTCAGGAAGGGTTTCTTTTTTTGAAATTAGCCTACGGTTTTGGTTATGCTTAAAAAAAGCCATTTTGTAGTAGGCAATACTGAAATTTGTATATTGTGTAGCACACTTGCGGTTCAGTTTTACATACCATTCTGGGCGGTAGGAAAGAATAAGAATGCGCTGTTCGGGTTCACTGTGTAAGTCAATTATTTTTTGAAAATTTGCCCATTGCAAAGAAAGGTCATGATACAGCATATAATTTTGGCTTACCCACCCCTTCGGCTTGATGATTTTTTGAGAAACAAAATACTGATACAGATTAGGACTTGCAATAACCACGTACAAAAACAGATTAAAACTAAAAAAAGCTGTAATTCCTAGCCAAAAAACTCTTTTAAGCCATTTTTTTTGAAGGGTAAGAAAAAATACCGCCAAGAAAATACTCAAAAATGGTGCAGTTTGCAATATGTAGTGAAAATATAAGCGTCTTACACCCAGAATAATTCCTATAAAGGAAGTAATAAAGCATATAATAATAATGGTATGTCCCCTGCGTCTTTGTATGTTGTAGGATATTTTTCCAAAATACCATAGTAATGCTCCCCATATACCTAATACAAGAAAAATTCCCCACCCCCTGATAATATCCATCAAACTCTGACTAACAGAAAGCGTTTCATGCGGATTTTTACCAATAAGAATGTAATCTAAATTATATACTATTCCAATATCCCAGAAACTCTTCCAATGTCCTGTTATGAAACGAATAAAACCATACAGCAAAACAGGGAGAACAAAGAAAAAAAACATTTCAAACAAGTGTTTTGGTTTGGGTGCAAAAACTACTATATATCCCATTATAATTCCTACAATATGTGTTATTGCTTGATATTTGAACCAAAAAGCAAAAAACAGACATAGTCCGATTTTTACAAACAGCCATTCGTCATACTGCCCTATATCGTCAGTGTATTTTATGAGAAAAAACAAGCTCAGTACTACGGGCAGATTCATTAAAAGTTCGCCATTTAATTCCTGCGTATTCCACGGGATACTAGTCAGAAGAATATAAAAGTAGGCAGGCAATAAAGAAGGTTCGGGTAAAAGCCTGAAATTGTTCACTACATCTACCAGAAGCAATGCAGTAAGATAAATCCAAAGTATAGCAAATATTTTAATTGCCATTAGACTGTATTTTCCAAAAATCCTGTATGCAAAAGAATACAGTCCAACCAACAGAGGGGGTTTATTGTCCCAGGCATCAGTATAGTTTTTTCCTTTCTCCACTACACGCTGTGCGCATATATAATAACTTGCTTCATCTGTAAGAACATGATGCTTATCCAAAGAAGGCAGGCGAAGTATAATTACAAAAATCAAGAGAAATATATATGGAACTATACTGTTTTTTTGCTGAAATAGATTGATCCACATTCCTGTTACAAAGATAGACAAACACAATGAGATAAAAAGATGACCGCCTAAAGTTTGTTGCCGCGAAGAAATTCTTTCGTGTACATTTTCTTTTTGCCTTCTTTTTGCAGGGAAAGGATATTTACATAACCATCAGACGTGTGCACATGTATATAGGTTTTGTTATCTGTTTCAATATGACCTATAAAATGGGAGTGTGCTTCCAACACAGGCTGTACTTCATGTATTTTGTAATAATTGCCATTAAGTAATGTCCATGCAGAGGGATAGGGATTTAGTCCTCTGACAAAATTGTAAATTTCTGTTGCTTTTTTATTCCAGTTTATTTGTGTGTTTTCTTTGCTGAGTTTGGGAGCGGGTTTAAGTTCAGCAAAATCTGGCTGAGGAGTGGGTTTGAGAGTATTTTTCCATAATCCTTCTATGGTTCTCAGTACTAAGCTACTGCCTTTTTCACACATAATCTGATACAGTTCGCCTGCTGTCATGCTGTTGCTGATAGCAATTTTTTCCTGCAACAAGATATTTCCTGTATCAATTTGATTATCAATTAAAAATGTAGTAACACCTGTTTCTTTTTCCCCATTGATAATTGCCCACTGAATAGGTGCGGCACCCCTGTACTGTGGTAGATAAGAAGTATGTAAATTAAATGTGCCTAGTTTTGGAATTTTCCACACACTTTCAGGTAAAATACGAAAAGCTACCACTACCTGTATATCGGGTTGCCATTCATTCAGTGTTTGGACAAAAGACTCTTCTTTCAGGTTTTGAGGTTGTAGTATTGGGATATTATGTTGCAGAGCATATTCCTTTACAGCAGAGAAATGCATTTTTCGTCCTCTGCCTGCGGGTTTATCGGGGGTAGTAACTACTCCTTTAACATTGTATCCTGCTTGAAGTATAACATCAAGACAAAAAACTGCAATCTCGGGAGTTCCCATAAAAACAAGCACAGGTTGTTTTTTTTCCATTACCTGCAAAAGTATAAAAGAAATACCACTGTTTATTCTTTTAGCTGATATTTCTGCATGTATTTTTGATAAAGTTCTGTTTGAATACTGGTTAGTTGAATTTCTCTACCTTGTACAAAGGCTTTGTAAAGAATACTTGTTTTCATATCTAATGCGTCCCCTTCACTAATAAATAAAGTAGCTTCTTTACCTACTTCAAGGCTTCCTGTTCTGTCTGCAATACCAAGTATTTGAGCAGTATAAAGCGTAATAGATTTGAGCGCCTCTTCGTGAGGTAATCCGTAGGCTATAGCAGTACCTGCTAAAAAAGGTAAATTACGCTGTTGCCAAAAACCGTCCATAGAAAGGCAGAATTTTACTCCTGCGTCATATAGAATTTTGGGTTTTTTGTAGGGCAAATCAATGTCTTCATCTTCACGGTCAGGCAGGCTGTGGATACGTTCTAGAACCACAGGAATTTTCTTCTCTGCTAATAATTTAGCTATTTTCCAACTGTCACTTGCCCCAACAAGAACAAGTTTAACCTTGTATTTTTCAGACAGTTCTAATGCAGTATAGATTTGTTTAAGTTCATTAGCTACCGCAAAAACGGGAGTTTTTTGTTCAAAAACAGGGAGCATAGCTTCCCAACGTTGGTCAATTTGAGTAACAGTATTAGCTTTTTTAGCTATATAGTAAGTATAAGCCTCTTCAAATGCTTTAAAGAGTTCTTTGACACGCTTTTCTTGATTTTCTTTTTGTTTTCCTTCTTTGTCTTCTCCGTATATCCTGAAAGAAGGGATATTTACATACATAGCATCATCTTTTTTGAGAGTAGCATCTTCCCAGTGCCATGCATCTAGATACATTATAGAGGACAAACCTGAAATTAAACCTGCGGTAGGTGCAATTTGAGCTATTAAAATACCATTATAGCGTACTGTAGGAATAACCTTGGAGTCTGTATTAAATCCGATTTGTGCGCGTATATTAGGCGTAATCACACCTACTTCGGAATAATCCCGTGTAGCGCGGGCGGCTTCAATTTCTGCTAATCCCAAAATAGTATTGGGAGCGATAAAACCTGGGTATACATGTTTTCCCTGTGCATCTATAATAGTAGCGTTATTAGGCGCGTTTTGAACATTTCCTATTTGTGTAACTTTCCCATCTTCTATAAGTATATCTCCCATAAAAGTGCCTTTTTCTGATGCGGTATGCAAAGTTGCCTGCTTTATCCATATCGGGGTTTTGGCAGGGTTAGCAGGAACGGGCTGTTGTGCGGATACATACCCAGATATACACACAAAGAAAATACAAAACCAGTTTTTCATAATCCTCCGCAAGTTAATAAAAAACTACATACCTGATTTTTTGTTCAACTCTTACTAAAAGAAAAACACATACCTGTAACCTATATTTCAAAATTTTGTTATAATTTTATACATTTGCAATATCTCGTTTTGTTCATGGATATACAAACTAAAATATATTCTTACTGTAACGGCAATAAAGACTTGGATAAAGCCCTCAAAGATTTTCCGCAAGAAATGTGGGCTTACAGACCTACACCCCAAAGCTGGAGCATCAACCAGATTTTGGCACATTTAGCGGATAGTGAAGCTCATGCGTATATACGCCTACGTAAAATTGTGGCTGAACCTGAAAAAATGATAATAGGTTATGACCAAGATAAATGGGCAGACTATTTGTTTTATGAAAAACAAGATGCTACTTTATCCCTCATGACATTTAAATTTCTGCGTACCGCCAACGGGGAACTACTTAAAATTATTCCCAACGAAGTATGGGAACATTATGTGTTTCATGATGAGTACGGTAAAATGACCCTGCATGACTGGTTGGACAGATACGAAAGACACTTGCATTTACATATTTTTCAGATGTACAGAAACTTAAAATCTTGGGAGGAGGAAGCTAATTAGTATGCAAAAATGTGCTGTATTTTTTTTACTGTTACAGATGTTTTATCTTGTTTCTGCACAGGAAAAAGAAGAAACTGCTTATAATCATGCTTTTGTATTCAATGTACCTAAACTGCATTCCACAGGTTCAATTGGTATAGATTTACAGTATCAGAAAAAACTAGAAAAGTACGAAAAGTACACGGGTTTTCTCAATGTATCTTTTAATGCTATCAAGCACCCGAAGGAGCTTCGTTATCGTTCCAACTTATATGAAAGCAACAGTTTTGTACTTGGTAAGTTGAATTATTTCACCATTTTGCAGACTACCCTCGGAGTTGATAAAAATTTATTAGAAACCTCTTTTCTCAATCAAGTAAACGTTAATGCAGGGATAGGCATAGGCCCATCAATAGGTATACTCACCCCATATTATTTAGATATTTATGTTTCGCAAGTCAATGGTAATCCTGTAACGCCTTACACGATACAAGAACCTTATGACCCTACTAAACATAATGCTACCAATATCTATGGTGCATCAGGGTATTTTACAGGGTTTAATAAAAGCACACTTAAAGCAGGGCTGGGTACAAGAATACAGATTCAGACAGATATAGAAGACGGAAGGCATTTTGTACGCGGACTTATGTTTGGCTTACAAAGTGATTTCTTTTTCAGACCTATTCCTATGGTGTATAAAGCTAAACAGTATCAGGCATTTCATGGTTTGTTTCTGGGTGTATTACTCGGCAGTAAATGGTAAAACATGCACATTGTATATCTGCATCAGTATTTTTGTCCCCCTGGCGGAAGCGGAAATAATCGCTCTTTTGAATTTGCCAAAGAATGGGCTAAAAATCATACGGTTACAGTAATTACTACCAAAGCGTATTTTCCCAAAAACTATTTTCAAAATCATGTTTTTTTTAATGGTATTTGTCATCTCAATATTGATAACATTCAGGTCAAGGTACTCAATATTGAGTATTCGCATACCATGAATTACTTTCAACGTATACATGTATTCATAAAATACATGTTAAGTACGCTGAAATACATAAAACAGAATAAAACTATGGATATCATTTATGCCTCTTCTACTCCTTTAAGCGTAGGCTGGATAGCATACAAACTCTATAAAAAGTATAATATCCCTTATTTTTTTGAGGTAGTAGATTTATGGCCTGACGTACCCATAGAAATGGGCATTATTCGTAATCCGCTACTTAAATGGTGGCTCTGGAAATGGGAAAAAAAAATTTATACTCATGCCAAAGCCATTATTACTCTTTCACAAGGTATGACAGACAGAATAGTCAAAAAAGGTATACCTGCAAATAAAGTTTTTACCCTTCCAAATGGTACAGATACAAGTTTTTTCAAACCTTGTTCTGAAGAAGTCAAAAAACAATATAAAACCGCACTTGGTTTTAAGGAAAGTGATATTATTGTATTGTATTCAGGCACAGTAGGTAGAGCAAATGGCGTACATAATCTTATACAAGTTGCTCATTTAGCTCAAAAAGACGGATTAAATCAAGTAAAATTTGTTATTCTCGGTTCAGGAAATAGAATTCATCAGGTCAAAACACTTGCTCAAAAATATCAACTTGATAATGTTTTGTTTTTTGAACCTGTACCTAAAAAAGATATTTTACCCTATTTGCATGCGGCAGATATTGGGGTAATTACCTTTGAAAATTATCCCATACTCAACACAAATAGTGCCAATAAGTTTTTTGATTATCTTGCTGTTGGACTTCCTGTATGTGCAAATTATCAGGGCTGGCAAGCAGATATAGCCCATGAAAAAGCTGGTTTATTTGCACCTTGCAATAACATAAAAATTTTTTATCAAAATCTTAAAAAGATGGTATTAAATTCAGAAATTCGTATTATATTTGCTCTTCATGCGGTTGAGCTTGTACAACAGTATGACAGAAAATATTTATCTCACCAAACCTTAAGCTTGCTTGAAGAAAAACATGAAACTACAAAATGAGTCTGAAAAAGAAACTTATAATGTTTTACTTGTAGATGACCACCAAATGTTTCTTGACGGTCTGGAGTTTATTTTAAGCAAAGAACCTGATTTGTCCGTGATAGCAGAAGCTAATAATGGTAAAAATGCTCTACCGCTTGTAAAAAATATGCAAGTAGACCTTGTCATTACCGACATTAATATGCCTGAAATGGACGGTATAACACTTACCAAGCATATAAAACAAGAATATCCTCATATAAAAGTGCTTGTGTTATCTATGCATAATGAAAAAAGCATTATTAGTCAAATTATGCAAAGTGAAGCAGATGGATACGTGCTTAAAAACTGTCGCAAGCAGGAACTGCTACTTGCTATCCGTACTGTACTGGATAATGGCACGTATTATTGTAAAGAAGTAGCAAACCTTATACGGGAGAACTACAAAACTCTGACTAGTCAGGAAAAAATAGAACTTACCCCGCGAGAAAAAGAGATACTAGAACTGATTGTGCAGGAATATTCCAGTCAGGAAATTGCAGAGAAATTGCATATCAGTAAAAGAACCGTAGATACACACCGGATAAACATTATGGAAAAAACTAATTCCAATACACTTATCGGACTGATAAAATATGCTATACAGCATAAAATACTCAATGTATTGATATAAAATTCAGATAGAGTAAAAACAAATAATTACTTAATAATAGCAAACTTACCTGTTTTAATATCTCCGTTATCTAAATTTTTTACAGTGTAGAGATATAGACCCGTACTTATATTTTGTTTATTTTGGGAGAGTACGTCCCAAGCATGTTCTCCGCCTGAAAACTGAACCTTTTTGTTGGTAGCATAGTCTTTGAACCACTGTATATCACTGCCATTATAGCTATCAGCGTCATGGTTAAGAGTAGCTACAATATCTCCTGCTAATGTATAAATTCTGATTTCTGCCCTGCGGGGAAGGTTATAGAAATATATTTTTTTACCTCTGTCCCCTTCACCGTCCCATGCGGCGTTTATACGAAATGGATTAGGATAAACTCCTATCTCCGTAGAAACAGGATTATCAGGAGTAGTACCTGGGAATACACTTATTGCATTTGCCGTAATACTGGACTCCAAAGATTTGATATTGAGGCTATCTACCCCTTTATCAAAAGCTGTTACAACAAACATATACTGCCAGCCGTTAAGTAGTCCGCCGAGTTCGTACTTGAACCAGTATTTTGTCGTATCATTTTGAAAAATCATTGGGCTTGAGAGTTCTATATTTTTGAATCCATTGTTATATCCAATAGCGTTTCCAGTGGAGTCCCATTGTTGCCACAATTTAAGGTTATTGATTAAGTTTCCATTTTTATCATCACCAGGATTTGTACCATAGAGTCTAAATCCTTCAAAATCCTTTCGTTTGGATATAGGATCTATGCTATTTAATGCCGCTCTATCCCAGTAAATAGTAGCTTTATTACTTTCTAAAACAATCTTGGTTTTGGGAGTAGCAGGAGGTTCGGGCAGGATAAAGCGGTCTATAACACCGTCATTATCTAAATCTTCCCCTGGGTCTAATACGCCGTTTCCGTTGCTATCTTCTCCGTTATACGCTTGTTGTACCTGTATAGCATTGCTGACTAATTCTGTTCTTGCAAAAGGTGTATCAGAGTTTGTACCGCTTTGGAGTTTTTTTGCACACAAAAAAGCTATGGTAAAGTTAATTTTTTCACCAGGTAGAACCTGTACAATGGGTCCCATAGTGAGCAGTTGTACATTATTTCCAGGGGATTTGAACGCGTCAGGGTTAGATACAAAATCATGTCCTGAACGCATGCGTGCATAGCGCTGAATATCGTCATTAGGTCCTGTACCGCTACCAGTACCGTTAAATGTCCAAAAGTTACAGAATACTTTACTGTTGTTCAAGGACGGAGTATACAGTTGATTTCTGAACACTGTACCCAAAAACTTTATAGCACCATAAGATTGTGCTTGTAAATAGTCTGACGAGATAGGGTTAGCATGAAAAGCATAAACAAGGTTATGTTCAGGCAAAAAACCTCCTCCACCTTTGTTAAAAAAGGCACTACCGCTTTCTGTGGTAGCCCTTATGTTTCGTACTACCAAATCTGACCAAAAGCCAAGATACACACTGTCCCATACTTCTGTAGAAGCATTAGTAATATGATAATCTACAATAACAAAGTAATCTGCATAAGAAAAGTTGTACGCATAAGTACGCTGTTCTACATCTGCACCCAAAGGAAATTGATGCTGGTCAATGGGGACGGTAGTTCCAGGTACAATTACGTTTTTATCGGTATAAGTACATATTTTATCCTGATGACTGATAGCACTTGCACTGTAAAATGAAGAGCTTGTCAGGGAAGAGCGTTCTATAATAGTGCTTCCTACGGGTGCGGTAAATTCGTATCCTCTTTTACCCAGAGCATACCCTGACGGGTCGTCAACTGCCCCTGTACTTACGCGTATGCTGCCAAGAACCTTTGCACCTATCCACAGACCGCCTTCAAAAAGATGTTCTGTTTTAGAACCATTAGGATACTGCATGGAAGGAGGACCATTGGGGTTAGAACGTACATCAGGTTTGCCAATAGTACCTACATTAGTTACAGACAGACCTAAATTACCTATATCTACGGTAGTTCTTACAAAACTTGACTGTGCAAATAAGCAGGCGATTAAGATTGTATTTAGCCAAAGTAAAACACTCTTCATAACTGCAAATATGAGTTAATTATACAGATTTAGCAAATTATGAAATTATTAAGTAGAGAAAAGTATATCATAAAAGCCTGCTTTCATGTCTACTCTATCATCACAAAAGCACTCCAATGGTAAGGTTCTTTATATTGTTTTCTAATTTGTTTTTGTGCGGTTTTAGAAGCAATATGTTTTCTTACACTTTTTCACTTCAAAAATACTAAAAAAGAAAATGGGTCTGCATATGATATTCTATACACCAAAACACCATCTAAGCCAAAATACAATCCATTGAAAAAAGTTCTTCCAGTTTTTTTTAGTGTTTCTTTGAGGTTTTACCTTATTATGATGATATTCTAATACACAGCATTCGTGTTTGTGGTCCTCTACTTGTAGATTTCCTATCAATTGAATGATTGTATTTTCTCTATCTTTGGGATTAGGCGTATCTGAATTTTTTTGCCATAGTTTTTGCTCTTCTTCAATAGCTTTGAGCTGTGCAGGTGATAATCTTTCTTTAGCAAGTTCGGTCAAGTCGGGCTTGCCTGCGCGTTCCCATGCGGTACGCCAGAAAGAACCTATTCGTAAAATAGCTTTACGCATACGGCGTTCTACCTGTCCGTTGAGGCGTCTGTGGTACTCTGTGGAGAATTCTTTGGAATATACTTTAACCAAAACACCGTTACGATTTTCAAAACTGTATTTTTTATCAGCAGGAAAGGATTTTGTGAGTTCTTTTTCAAAAGAGAGTACACTGTCTAATGCGGCATGAGATTCCAGTACAGTTGTCCAAGCTTCTTCTAAAGTGTTTTTAATAAAATACGCTTTTCCTACAAAGAAATTGTATTTCTCACCAAAAAGCTCTGGCAAGCGGGATTCCCAAAAACCATGTATGCCTTTTTGTCCTGTGAGTTGTCCGTTGTAATTTTCAGTAGTATGCAAAGGCACATGAGCATCACCTACGTAGTGTCCAAGTTCTGTGCTGTATTTAAGTATTTTTTCAAGATTTTTTTCTTTGAAGGCATTTGTTAATTGTGATAAACTGACCTGAATATGCCAGGGTACTATTCCATAGGCGAGCAAGGTGTCTTCTGTATACATGGTTTTGGCATCTTCCCACCTGCGCGGAACATTCAGAAACGGGTATTTGCCATAGTGGTCTACATCAATAAAATGACGGGGTGCTTCATAGGTTACGGCATACCTGCGGCTATCAGGGTCTGTAGCATGTTCGGTAATAAATTCAATATGGGCTTTGTAGAAAGGTATCATTTCAGGGGGAAGAGTAAATACGGCCAAACGATTTATCCGCTGATGCGCCCAGAAGCCCCATGAAAATCCCGTCTGTACATATAAAACTCCACAAAGCAGTGTAAGAATGACTTTTTTCATAACTTACTGATATAAAATCCAGAGGTCTGATTTCCCTGTTTTAGATTTGAATTCTGCTAAACTATTTAAGGCATCTTGTTCTTTATCCGATTGGTGTATATACAAGCGATACTTGTTTCCTTGATGAGAAGTAGTAATGTGTGCATCAAAACCTTTACTTCGCCATGTATTAAGATGTTGGTTAGCTATGTCTGGATTGATAAAAGAAGCAACAATAATGTAATACGAACCTGTATTGCCTGTGGCTTCATTAACAATGCTTGAATTGGTAGGAGCGTTGCTGGTTGTTGTATTGTTATGTACTTCTTCCTGCACTTTTGTATTGTTTTCATGCTGTAAAGTATCTTTATGCGTCTGGTGCTGTACAGAGTCTTGATGAGTTGTGTTGTTTTTAGATTTGAGCGAATCATGTTTTTTATGGTATACATGCAAAGCGTCCAGAGATGGAAAGAAATAACTTAATCCAAATACAAGAATAATAAAAAGGGATATAAGGCCTGTACTTATACCAATAATAAGCATTTTTTTAGAAGATTTTTTTTCAGTTTTCTCTTGTTCTTCTTTTTTTTCAATAACTTCGAGGCTTTTTTTGAGTTCCTGTGCGGTGATTTTGGCTACTGTATTAGAATTTTTACTGAAATTACTGCCGACTTTATGTATCTCTTCTTTTGGGGTTTCGTTTTTTTCTGAACCTGTGAGTGTACTGCGAGAAACAGGAAGGAAATGGGCTTCTCCCAAGCCGTAGTAAAAAGGACTGTCTGCAAAGGCATCGGGGTTTTGCTGAAAAGTAATTTGTTTAGTGTTTTTGTTATACAAAAATCTGCCGAGTTTGTCTAAGGGATATTCATTTTTGCTTTCCAGCACGGCTTTGAGTTGCGTTACAAACTGCTGTATTTTTAATTCTGCTTCTTTTTGGGTAAGGTTCTGTGTTACAGAAATGTATTTTATAAAGGCATCACTGTTTGAAACTTCGGGGCTAAATTCAATGTATGCAGTAGGAGGTACAAAGACCTTGTCTGCCACGTCCGCCTTAGCAGACTTGTGCTTGCGTTCCAATGTACCTATCCCTTCAAAAGACACTTTTTTGAATTCATAAAAATATTCGGCTATGAGTTTGGGTGGAATCATAGGTCAAAGATAATAGACAAAGAGCATAGAAACAAAATTATTTCTACATTATTGATTATCAAAAGCATGCATAAATATACTATGGCATCAGAATTGACAGTAAAAACTATTTGGTATCTAAAGTAATAACAGGGATAATCATCTCTTCCATAGAAATACCACCATGTTGAAAAGTATCTCTGTAATAATTTACGTAGTAATTATAGTTGTTAGGATAAGCAAAGAAGTAATTTTCTTTGGCAAAAACATACGTAGAAGTTACGTTGGTTTTTGGGAGTTTTGCTTCTGTAGGGTTTTTAACCGTGAATACATGTCTTGAGTCTTCATAATTAAGGTTTTTTCCGTGTTTATAGCGTAAATTAGTAGTAGTATCTCTATCGCCTATGATGCGAGTAGGTTTGGTAACCATGATACTACCATGGTCTGTGGTAAGAATGATGCGTACTTTTTGGTGAGAAAGTTCTTTGAATATATCCAAAAGAGGAGAGTGTTCAAACCAGGATTTGGTAAGACTTCTATAAGCGGCTTCGTCGCGGGCGAGTTCGCGTATCATGTTCATTTCTGCACGGCTATGGGAGAGGATATCAATAAAATTATACACAATCACGTTCAGTTTATTTTGATACAAGTCTTTGAGGTTATCTAATACATCTTTACCATGTTGATAATTGATAACTTTCTTATAGGCAAATTTAGTATTGATTTTATGTTGTTTTAGTTGATGTGTAAGCAGTTCTGCTTCATGGAGGTTTTTTCCTTCTTCTTCGTCATCATCTACCCAATAATTTGGGAATTTTTGGGCAATTTCAGAGGGGAACATACCTGCAAAAATAGCATTTCTGCAATATCCTGTGGCTGTGGGAAGAATAGAATAATAAGTACTCTCTTCACTTACCGTAAAATATTCCTCAATAATGGGCTGTAAGGTTTTCCACTGGTCATAGCGCATACAATCTACAAGGACAAAAAACACGGATTCTATACTATTGTCATCCAAATGGGAAAACACTTTCTCTTTCATAACAAAAGGCGAGAGCAACGGCGTATCTTCGTCATTAAGGTTTTTTAACCACAGTAAATAATTGTCTTCTACAAAATCACTAAAATTGACATTAGCTTCATTTTTTTGAGTATTGAGAACTTCTATCATGCCGTTATCTTTACTATTGGCTAATTCTGTATCCCAAAAAACAATGCGCTTATAAACTTCTGCCCACTGGTCAGCATTAAGATTGTATGACATAACATCATTAAGCAGTCTAAAATCTTGCTGATAGCGTTCCATAGCCGCTTGTGACTCTAATTTTTTGTTATCTAATATCTTTTTGCAAGCAGAGAGAATCTGCATAGGATTTACTGGCTTGATAAGATAGTCTGCAATTTTGTTTCCAATAGCACTTTCCATAATGCGTTCCTCTTCACTTTTGGTAATCATGACTACGGGCAGATTAGGTTTGAATAGTTTTATTTTGGATAAAGCCTCTAATCCTGTAATACCCGGCATGTTTTCATCTAGAAATATAATATCAAAATTTTGATTTTTAATGCTTTCAATAGCATCATAGCCACTGTCTACCGCAGTAACTTCGTACCCTTTTTGAGATAAAAAAATGATGTGGGGCTTTAATAAATCAATTTCATCATCTGCCCACAAAATATTCACTTTCTGCATAATGCAAAAGTACATAAAAAGACTTGAATACAAATATACACTTTTTTATCCTCTTGCTAAAATGGTTTAACCGTTTCAAAAAATCAATTTAGATTTTGTCTAAATAAATATAAACATGTATTTTTGCAAGCAGATATGTATTCTTGTCGTTGGTTTTGGATAATTACATGGATTTTCTTATATTTTACACAAGGATTTTGTCAGAAATTTACCTTGTCAGGAAAGATTAGCATAGCAAAAAATGAGATAAAAAACAACTCAGAAGTAATAGAACAAGGTTTTGTAGTACTTAAAGGAAGTACTATTCAAACCCAAGCAGATGCTCAGGGAAATTATGTACTTAAAAATATACCCAAAGGGCGTTATGTAGTAGTCGCTTTTGCATTAGGAAAAAGTATTGAAGAAAAAGAAATATACCTTCAAAAAGACACCGTGCTTAATTTTACTTTACAAAATCTTGAAGAGCAGTATAATGCAGTAGTTATTCAGGCAGAACGAGAAAAAACGTTCGGACTACAAAGAATGAAAAGCATAGAAAATTTTGGTATTTATGAAGGAAAAAAAACCGAAGTTATTCTGCTTGATGATATTTATGCAAATTTATCCACGAATAATCCACGTCAAGTATACGCGCGTATTACAGGATTAAACGTATGGGAAAGCGACCAATCAGGGCTACAATTAGGTATAGGCGGAAGGGGATTAAGTCCTAACCGAACCGCAAATTTTAATGTACGTCAGAACGGATACGATATTTCTGCTGATGCACTTGGATATCCCGAAGCCTACTATACTCCTCCTACGGAAGCCTTAGAACGCATAGAAATTATACGTGGTGCGGCATCTTTGCAGTATGGTACACAATTTGGAGGCATGCTTAATTTTCGGTTCAAATCTCCTGAAACAGAGAAAAAAATACGCTTCACTTCACGACAGTCTACAGGTTCATGGGGATTTTTCAGTAGTTTTAATAGTATTTCAGGTACAGTAAAAAAATTCAGCTATTATACCTATTATCAGCTCAGGCGTGCAGACGGCTACAGACCTAATTCTAAATTTTATTCTCATAACTTTTTTACCTCACTCAATTATGAAATATCTTCACGCATTTCTATAAATGCAGAGTTTACCAAAATGAATTATCTTGCCCAACAACCAGGCGGACTAACAGATAAGGCTTTTCAAAATAATCCGCGTCAATCTTTTCGTGAACGCAACTGGTTTAATATAGACTGGAATCTCGCCGCTGTGAATCTTACTTACAAAATATCAGAACATACTCAACTCAATATGCGAAATTTTGGTCTACTCGCACACAGAAAAGCCGTAGGAAATTTAGAACGCATCAATGTAGTGGATTTTGGCAAAGAAAGAACACTTATTGAAGGCGTATTTCAAAATATTGGTAATGAAACAAGATTACTACATGACTACAAAATTAAAAGCCAAAAACATGCGTTTTTAGCAGGTATGCGTTTGTATTCTGGTAAAACTACGGCAAGGCAGGGTTTGGGTTCAGCAGGTAAAGATGCCAATTTTACTTATCTTAATCCTCAAAATTTAGAAGATTCTGACTATGATTTTCCAAGTAAAAACATAGCTTTTTTTACAGAGAACATATTTAACATTACTTCAAAATTCAGCATTACACCAGGAATACGCTGGGAATATATTCATACACAGGCAAATGGTTACTACAAACAATATGTAAAAGATGGTGCAGGAAATATCCTTGTGGAGAAAAAAATATATGAAAGTACAGTAAGAATGCGTAGTTTTCTATTGGCAGGAATGGGATTAAGCTACAAGGTTAAACCTATAGCAGAACTGTATGCAAATATATCCCAAAACTATCGTGCTATCAATTTTTCAGACTTACGAATTAATAATCCCAATTTGCGCATAGACCCAAATATCCGTGATGAGAAAGGATACACAGCAGATTTAGGCATACGCGGAAGCAAAAACGGCTTTTTTTCGTATGAACTAACTTTATTTTATCTGTATTACAACGGTAAAATTGGACAGGTTTTACGCACTGATACTATTCTTTTTAATGACTATCGTTTTCGCACTAATGTATCTGATGCTGTAAACAAAGGAATAGAAGCCTTTGCAGAACTGAATATACTACGTCTTTTCAATGTACACTCATGGCAGTACAATATATTTACTAACATATCTTGGATTGATGCACGTTATACAGGCACACAAGACAACAGTATCCGAAACAAAAAAGTAGAAATGGTGCCTCCTATGGTAGTACGTGTAGGTAATACTGTACGATATAAAAAATTAGGGGGAACAATTCAATATGCTTATACCGCAGAACACTTTTCTGATGCTACTAATGCTATTCGCACTGCTACTGCTGTGGAAGGCATTATACCTGCATACAGCATTACAGATATTTCTGTATATTATCAGTGGAAATTTTTGCGTATAGAAGCAAGTGTGAATAATCTATTTAATGTTTCTTACTTTACACGCAGGGCAGAATCGTACCCTGGACCAGGCATTATCCCCGCTGATGGAAGAGCTTTCTACACTACGGTACAGGTAGTATTTTAGTTTTTTTGGTCATGGTATTTATAGATTGTGTCCTTGCACAGCGTTTCGCTTGCACTCATGCGTGCAAGGTCGGCGTGCTACGGGCTACAAAACATAATGGTGATTGAGTAGCGATGGCGTACCGAAATCACGCACACCCTCCGCATGCCTCACGCAATCCCTAAGTCCTTGAAAAATAAATATCAGGGTCAAAACTGTTCAAAAAACTCTACTAACTTTTTAATTGCCTTCCCACGATGACTGATTTTGTTTTTCTCATCTAATGTCATTTGTGCGTATGTTTTATCGTACCCGTCAGGAATAAAAATAGGGTCATAGCCAAAACCTTGTTCTCCAATAGGCTCTTTTGTAATTATTCCGTAAGTAATTCCTTCAAAATACCGAAAACTATTCTCATCATAATAGACCATTACCGTTTTGAACCTTGCTTTTCGGTTAGTTTCATTTTGCATCTCTTGCAATACTTTTTCTATATTTTTCTGATTGTCGCGTGAACCCGAATAATAAGCAGAATGCACACCAGGTCTATTATTTAAAGCGGTAATTTCTAACCCAGAATCATCAGCAATGCAAGGTATCCCGCAGAGATTAAAAATGCTTTTGGCTTTTAATAAAGCGTTCTGAACAAAAGTTTCTGCTGTTTCAGGAATATCTACATCAAGCCCCACTTCTTTCAGGGTAAGCAGTTCAATTTTAGACAACAAAGGTTTTATCTCCTCAATTTTATGTAGGTTGTTGGTAGCCAATACCACTTTCAGCATGTACAAAAATACAATTTTTTTACTTATTTAAAGTCTCATACCTTATTCTCAAAATTTATCTTTATGCTTTATATGGATTAACTTTCTATGAAAATTATCGCTTATATTTTAAAGGAGAAAATTTATTTTCAATTCTGTAATAAAAAATACATATATTTGTATGTCTAAAATTTATTTTCAATTATGATACAACAAATTCTAGAACAGGTAAAACAACAACTGCAAAATAATCCTAATCTCAATCAGGAGCAAATTCAGCAGATTCTCAATGTTACACAAAGTTCTTTAATGCAAAATATGCAGCAAGCAATGAAAATGGGAGATATTAACAATCTTATGAACCTGTTTAATAATCAGGCTTCGGATACAGAAAAAAATAGTTTTCAACAAAACTTGATGCAAACCCTCATGCAAAATATGCAAAACAGTATGAACATGGGTCAGAATAGTCAAAACATTGTCAATACCATAGTAAATCAAACGGTAAATAGTTTTACCAGTAGTGAAACAGGTACAGCAGAAAACGTTACAGATTTTATGAACAAATTCAACTTTGGCGGAGATAACTCTAATATTCAGGATATATTCAATAAGCTGTTTTAGTCATAAATTCAGTGTAAAATTTTTATATTTTGCAGTATAACGTATACTTTATTGTATCTTTGCCTGTCAATATGAATACATTAGCACTTTCTACTTTGATATTTGCTGTTTTTATGCTTGCAGGCGGGTATCTCGGATATGTACAGGCACGTAGTAAAGCGTCCCTAATTGCAGGTTCTGCCTTTGCGGCTTTATTGGCTTTGGCCACTTTTCTTATTGCTAGTGAAGATAAAAGCACTTCGCATTATGGGGTTATATTAGCCACTATTTTAAGTGTTGTTAATCTTGTTTTTGGGCTGATGCGATACTTCAAAACACGCAAGGTTATGCCCGCAGGAATTATTGCTATTATGAGTTTTTCCTTACTCATACTTTGTGTATTAGAATTAACTCGTTAGTTTTGTGCCGTTTTTAATTACCTTGCATGAAAGACAAAAAACTTTCAGTGGTTATTCCTATATTTAATGAAGAGCCTAATATTGAACTTTTATACCAACGCTTACGTCAGGTATTGGAAAATATAGCGTATTCATGGGATTTAATTTTTGTTAATGATGGTAGTAGAGATAATTCAGGAAATATTGTAAAACAACTGCGAGAAAAAGATAAGCGTGTAAAATATATTGAATTTGCACGGAATTTTGGGCATCAAATCGCGGTTACAGCAGGGGTAAATCATGCTTCGGGAGATATGGTAGTTATTATTGACGCAGATTTACAAGACCCCCCCGAACTCATTCTTGACATGGTACAAAAATGGGAAGAAGGATACGAAGTAGTATATGCTAAACGTAAAAAGCGTAAAGGAGAAACATGGTTCAAGCTATGGACAGCACGTGTATTTTATCGTTTGTTGAGAAAAATAACCAGTTTTGATATTCCATTAGATACAGGTGATTTTCGTTTAATGGATAAAAAAGTAGCAGACAACTTGCGTAATATGCCTGAACGTAGCCGTTTTATCAGGGGTATGGTAGCATGGTCAGGATTTAGAACTATTGGCATTGAATATGAAAGAGATGAACGCCACGCGGGAGAAACTAAATACCCATTCAAAAAAATGCTGCGCTTTGCTATAGACGGTATCACTTCATTTTCTTACTTCCCATTACAATTAGCATCTTATCTGGGAATTTTTTTCTCTGTTATCAGTTTTATTGCTATAACTGTGGTATTGTATTTACACTTTTTTACCAACAAAACTATTCATGGCTGGACTTCCACTATTCTTGCGGTATTATTCATTGGAGGAATACAACTTTTTACTTTGGGAATTATCGGGGAATATCTTGCACGTATAGGTACAGATGTAAAACAACGCCCTATTTATGTAATCCGTGAAAAAGAATTAGACGATTAAATATATGATAGTTACCATTTTAGTTATTTTTATCGTGGGATATGCTTTGATTTCCGTAGAGCATGCTGTAAGTATCAATAAAACCGCTACGGCGCTCATCATGGCAGGTATATGCTGGATATGCTATAATGTGTATGTAGGAGATATACATGCTGTAATACCCAAATTAAGTCATCATTTATCTGATATTGCAGAGATTATGCTCTTTTTAGTAGGGGCTATGACTATCGTAGAACTCATAGACTCTCATAACGGATTTCAATTTATTGTAGACCAGCTGCACATAAAAAGTAAACGAAAACTCTTATGGGTAGTGGCTTTTATTTCTTTTTTTCTCTCTGCTATTTTGGATAATCTTACTTCTTCTATTGTGATGGTGTCTTTACTTCGTAAATTTATTGGTAAAGCGGAAGATAGAAAGTTTTTTGCAGGTATTATTATAATTGCCGCTAATGCAGGAGGTGCATTTAGCCCCATTGGAGATGTTACAACTACTATGCTTTGGGTAACGCAAAGAATATCTACAACGGAGGTTATTTTTCGTTTATTTCTACCCAGTCTAACCTGTCTTTTAGTACCTTTAACGTGGTTACATTTCAGGATAAAAGGAGAAATTACTCCACCTGAACAGAATATATTAGAAGAAGAAAAGAAAATAAAAGGCAGTCTACTGATGCTCATTCTTGGAACAGGTATTTTATTAGCTGTACCTACTTTTAAGACCATTACGCATCTGCCGCCGTATTTAGGTATGTTATTAGGTTTAGGCTTGATATGGTTAGTAGCCGATGTTATACACAAACACGAAGAACAAGAAGATATACAAAAACTCTCTGCTAATTATGCACTTACTCGTATAGATGTACCCAGTATATTATTCTTTTTTGGTATTTTGGCAAGCGTAGCTGTTTTAGAAGAGGTTCATATTTTATCTCAATTTGCAGAAAAACTCAATACTGTTATTCCCTCTGAAAAGGGAGTTGCTTTGATATTAGGTATAGTTTCGTCCATAGTAGATAACGTGCCTTTGGTAGCCGCATCTATGGGCATGTATTCTATGCAAACCTACCCTATGGATTCAAGTTTCTGGCATTTGATTGCGTATTGTGCAGGTACAGGAGGAAGCCTTCTTGTTATAGGTTCTGCCGCAGGAGTAACCGTTATGGGCATGGAAAAAATTACTTTTTCTTGGTACCTCAAAAACATGTCAGGACTAGCGCTAATGGGATATTTAGCAGGTATTTTAGTGTATATTCTCTTATTTTAATACCATTCGGAAAACTTACTTTAATTTTTTTGTTCCTATAACATGGATAAAATTAACCTTGTGTGGCTAAAAAGAGATATTCGCACCCAAGACCATGAACCGCTTCACCTTGCAGAACAACACAACTTACCTTACCTAATCCTGTTTATTTTTGAACCGCTAATTATTCAATATCCTGATGCCTCTCCGCGCCATTTACAGTTTCAATATCACTGCATTAAAGAAATGAATGAAACACTATATTCATTTGGACATAAAGTACATGTTTTTTATGGTGATGCTATACATATTTTTGAGTTTTTAACCCAAAAATATGAAGTAAAAAACATATTCAGTTATCAGGAAACAGGCTTAAATCACACTTTTGAACGGGATAAAAAGCTAAAATTATTTTTTCAAAGTAAAGGTATACAATGGCAGGAAATTCAAAAAGCAGGAGTACAAAGAGGTTCTTTGTATGTAAGAGAAAAATGGCAAGAAAATTTTCAAGGCTATGTAGATAAACCTGCTATAAACAATACTTTTTCATCAGAAAAAACAATTCTATTAACACATAACCCTTTTGAGTTACCGTTTTATCTTCAAAATAATCTACAAAACTATCCCTCACAATATCAGCCTGCGGGAGAAAAATACGCATGGAAGTACTTAACCACTTTTGTAAAGGAAAGAGGCATAAAATACATGCAGAGTATATCCAAACCACAGGAAAGCAGATACCACAGTAGCAGACTATCACCGTATCTTGCATGGGGAAGTTTGTCCATAAGGCAAGTGTATCAAACTGTTATTCAAAGTGAAAATTATGTCAGATACCCAAGAAGTTATGAAGCATTTATCTCGCGTTTATGGTGGCAGAGTTACTTTATCCAAAAATTAGAAAAAAAGCCAAACTATGAAACGAACTGCATTCAACCTGCTTTTGAAGATATACCATTCGGTCAAGATGAAGTAAAGTTAAACGCATGGAAAAAAGGTAAAACAGGCATTCCACTCATAGATGCGTGTATGAGATGTTTACATTCAACAGGATGGATAAACTTCCGTATGCGTGCTATGCTTGTATCTTTTTTATGCCATTATCTTGAAATAGACTGGAAATTAGGCATGTATCATTTAGCACAACTTTTTTTAGATTATGAACCAGGTATACACTATCCCCAGTTTCAGATGCAGGCAGGTGTTTCTGGCAATCCTATTATCAGAGCATACAACCCCATCAAACAAAGTAAAGAAAAAGACCCCGATGCTATATTTATCAAAAAATGGCTTCCTGAACTCTCTCTTTTGCCCAAAGAACTTATTCATGAACCGTGGAAAATCAGTAGCATAGAAGCAAAAATGTATAACTTTTCATTAGAAAAAGATTATTGCAATCCTATCATTATTCCTGAAAAAGCAGATTTTACCTTGCTTAAAAAACTATGGAAAATAAAAAAACTTATCAAGAGCAATAAACCCGAAATAAAGCAGGAATAAATAAATCTTCTTTACCTTTGTGGCATGAGCGTTATTCAAGCCATTATTTTAGCTATTATTGAAGGTATTACGGAGTTTTTACCTATCTCTTCTACGGGACACATGATTATTGCTTCTTCCTCTATGGGCATAGCAGAACAAGATTTTACTAAAACCTACACCGTAATGATACAGTTTGGAGCTATTTTATCCGTGTTAGTTTTGTATTGGAAACGCTTAATTCAAAGTATAGATATTTATTTCAAATTAGCTTATGCATTTATCCCTACGGCTATACTCGGTTTTTTACTCAATGACGTGATAGATAATTTATTAGAAAGTCCGCTTACAGTAGCTATTACGCTTATTCTAGGGGGAGTTATTCTTATTTTTGTAGACAAATGGTTTAAACAACCCGAAAAAGAACCTGAAACGTTGAATTTAAATCCTGTTTCAGCTGTAAAAATTGGCTTATTTCAAGCTATTTCAATGATTCCTGGGGTTTCAAGGTCTGCGGCAAGCATTATTGGCGGTATGATAGTCGGTTTAACTCGCAAACAAGCCGCTGAATTTTCATTTTTACTCGCCATTCCTACTATGTTCGCCGCCGCAGGATACAAACTGTACAAATATCTTAAACTCATGAAACAAAATGCCACCTCTCTTTCTGATACAGATTTTATCAATTTAATTGTAGGTAATCTTGTAGCTTTTATCGTAGCCGTGATAGCTATTAAGGCATTTATTCATTTACTTACAAGATATGGCTTTAAATGGTTTGGTGTGTATAGAATTATTGTAGGCGTTATTATTTTGGCAGTATTACTTTTGAAATAAGATAAATCTTAACATGGCTGACGAACTTGAAAAACTCAAATTAGATGCATTAGGGCGACTTTCCATAGAAGAGTTTAAGCAAAGTAATAAGTTTCCCGCAGTAGTTGTATTAGAAAATGTGCGTTCTGCTATGAACGTAGGCGCTATTTTTCGCACTGCTGATGCTTTTGCCATAGAAAAACTTTACTTATGTGGGTATACACCTACGCCCCCGCATAAAGACATCATGCGTACCGCACTCGGTAGTGTAGAAAGTGTAAATTGGGAACATCACGCAGATACACAAACCGTTCTTAATGTGCTTAAAAATCAAGGCTATACAATTTGTGGAGTAGAACAAACTAATAAAAGTATAGAGCTACAAAATATCTCTATAATGCCCAAAGTAGCTTTTATTGTAGGCAATGAAGTTGACGGAGTAAATGAAGAAACTTTATTACAATGTGATGCTATCCTAGAAATTCCGCAGTTTGGGACAAAACATTCTCTAAATGTAAGTGTAGCTACGAGTATTGTTTTATGGCACTGGCTTTATGTTTCCCAAATCCAAAAATAGGGTTCAGTAATAGGTTTTTGCAAAATATTTTCCCAAAGTGTGTTACCATATATTGCATACGTGCTTAAATAGCTAAATATGCGTTCCTGCCACTTTCCATAAGGTAAAACGGCATCATACAAATCGGTTATTTTTTGAGTAAAAATGCTTTCTCTTTTTTGTGTTTCTTTACGAATTTTGGTATAAAAGTGCTTCCATTGCTTTTCTATGCGGGTTACAGTTGCCATAGCGGATTGTTCCAAACCTAATTTTTGATTTCGTGCAAAATGAAGTAAAGCAGTATTAAAATGCTCTAACTGCTGTTCTAACTCTGTAAATTCTTTATTTTGAGATACTTGTTTTTCAAAATATCTTGCTATAAATGCGTTTTTTTGAGTATTAAGCAAAGTAAGCAAGTCTAATTTGTATTTTTGTAAAGCAGAAATTTGTTTTGTAGACAGCTGAACACCAAAATAACGCGGTACTAATACAGGAAATGGCACTTGAAAGGCTTCAAACGTAGATTTTATCTGTAACCAATACGCAATCTCCGTAGGTCCGCCGATATATGCTATATTAGGAAGTATAAGCTCTTGGTAAATAGGTCTTAACAAAACATTTGGGCTAATATGCTGCGGTTTATTTGGATTGATAACATGAATATCATTATTCCATTTCTCGCGCAGATTATTTTGATAAATGTAAAAAAGATTGACTCTATTAGGATTAGCATACGTTTTATAGCCTGATGCGTGTAATTCATCAATAGTTTTTAGAACCGTTTTGTAAGTTACATTTTCTTTGATTTCTTTTTCTGCAATCGGTAAAAATTTAGCTTTTAATTCGGGTACATGTGCATCTAAAACTAATATGCCAAGATGTCCAAATAGTTTTTGAATAAATAAACGTATGGCTTGGCTTAGTGTAAAATTAGATGTAAAGCATTGAGAGAGAAGTTGATTTGTATGATTAGCATATAATCCTTTGTCTAATGTATTGAAAAGTATTTCCAACGTATTCTCAATATTATACAAAGGTAAGTTACCTGTAATTCCTTGATAATTGGTAGGATAGTGAATTTTCTCTCTGTCTGCGTATAAGGTTTGAATTTCAGCTACATCATGGTCTTCGGAAGCTAACCAGAATATAGGTACAATTTTGTACTTATCTGATTGATTTTGCAAGGTGCGTGTATATGCAACCGTTGCCAAAATTTTATATGCAACAAACCAAGGTCCTCCAAAAAGACACAGTTGGTGTCCCGTAGTAACAGTAAAGGTATTTTCATTCTTTAGAGCAAGTAGATTTTGTTTTTGTTCAGGATACAGAGAAATATCTTGATACTGCTTTGTTAAAACAGTGTATAGAGTATTACGGTCTATATTTTTATGCTTTTGCAGTTGTATAAGCGTTTCAATAGATGCCGTAGCATAATGTGCATTGTAGTAAGGTTGTAGCGTTTCTGAATTTTGTATGTAATCACGAAATAAATTCGGAAGTGCGTTTATTTCACTGAGAGAAATCATATTTTAATTTTAAGGTGTATTTTGTGCATTTTTACTTTGTTCTATTGTCCATTTCATAAGATATTTGACTTCAAATACCGTAAAAATAAGATATGTAACAAAAAAAGCTACTACAAATTGTACTTTGAAAGGTTTATATTGCCATATACAGATGAGGGTAGCAGTTATACTCAACGCAAACTTAATGAGCATACTACTGATAATCTTATTCATAAATTGATAATGTTGAGTATTCTGTATTCCTTGGTAGATTATCCATGTAGAGAGTACAGCAATAGTGCCTGAGGTGAGTACAGCAATGCTAGCGACCCATATTCCCACCTGGTCAGCCCATAGATAAAATATAGGTAACAAAATAAGTGTAGTAATCAAAATGAGTAAAGACAGGTTTTTAAGGTAATTTTTCATATTTTCGCAAAAATACAGAAATATGCACACACTTTGGGCAGAGATAATAGTTAGTATAGGTTTATTGCTGATAAAACATGATTTTCATGCGTCTATGACAAAAATAGAGTATTCTACTAAAAATCAGTCTTTGCAGTGTATTATGCATGTATTTACTGATGATTTAGAACTTGCTCTATCTAACTTTCACCAAAGAGAAATAAAATATCAGGAAAATAAAACAGATACCGAAATTATACCTTACTTGAAAAGTGTTTTTATAGTGAGAACAAACAAAAATAAAATCTTACCAATAGAATACATAGGTTCTGCTCGCAAACCTAATACCGTGCAACTTTACTTTGAATTACCTTGCTCCAAAAGCGAACTAAAACAACTTTCTATCACGCATAGTCTACTTTTTAATGAATTTAACGACCAAGTAAATACTATCAATTTTTATGTACTTGGCGAGAAAAAAAGTTTGGTATTTACTAATTCCGAAGGCACAAAGGTGATAACATTTTGATAAATGAGTATTTTTTGTCTAAAATTGAGTAATTAGCTTAACAATAGATTTGAATTTTTTTGAGGGTTAGAGTTGCGTGAGGCATGCGGAGGGTATGCGTTAGCATAGTGCGAAGCACCGCAGCGTGAGCGTAGCCCGTAGCACGCCGACCTGAACCCTGAGCTTGCCGAAGGGTGAAGGACACGCCCAAAAAATAAAAATTTACTTGTGTAATATCAGTTATTGCGTATTTGTATGTTTTTTAATCGCTATGGTAATTTTTCTCTGAATGATATTATCTGGTATGGCTTTGTATTGAGCAGAATTTTTGAAATTCTTTAAATGTTCTATCCAGCGTTGCCACTGAACTTGTACTGAATAGGGAATATCCTGTGGGAGCAGTTCGCATACAGCTACTAACAAATCTCCTTCGTAGAATTTAGCTTTTATCCATAAATCCTGTTGCAAAAGAGATAAAGCCAAAGGTAAAATATACTCAGAGTATAGTTTGCGTTCTGTAAGAATGCGTATATCATCAGGCGTAAAATCCTGCAAAGGTTTTATCATAAGGCGATTTACCTTTTTATCTTCCACACTTATAGGTGCATTTTCTAATTCAGGATAATATACTGCTCCTGCAAGTTCAGCCAAAGTTTGCATATATGTATAACAATATCTCAAAAGATAAAATTACTATTTGATATTTCTTGTCATATAAGACTTTTACTTTACTTTTGCTTGTATGGCAAATGCGTTTAAGAAAGAAATCCGTTTGTATGACGCCGTAATGCTGGTAGCAGGCACTATGATAGGTTCAGGAATTTATTTGGTTACAGCAGACATAGCACGTAATGTACAAAGTGCAGGATATATGTTGTTAGTTTGGGTCATATCGGGGGTTATTACCTTATTTGGCGCATTAAGTTACGGAGAACTCACCAGCATGATGCCCAAAGCAGGCGGACAGTACGTATTTTTACAGCGTTCGTACAACAACATGGTGGCTTTTTTGTATGGTTGGACGCTTTTTATGGTTATTCAGACAGGAACAATAGCCGCCGTAGGCATAGGGTTTGCTAAATTCACAGGAGTTTTTATTCCTGTATTATCAGAAAGTTTTTTAGAAATAGGTGTATTCAAACTCACTTATCAGCAGTTTTTGGCTGTATTTACGATATTTTTGCTCACATATATGAACACGCGCGGGGTAAAATATGGCAAGTATATACAAAATTTGTTTGGGAGTACAAAAATCATTGCGCTGATAGTGCTGGTATTAGCAGGCTTTTTTATGATGAATAGTGAGGTAATCAAGCAAAATTTTACTCATGCATGGCAATTTAATTCCACCACACAAAATAATTCTTTATTAGTTGCAATAGGCATAGGTTTAGTAGGTGCTTTATTTTCTAGTGATGCATGGAATAATATCTCTTTTGCAGGAGATGAGGTAGTTAATCCACAAAAAACGATAAGAAAAAGTTTGTTTATAGGTGTGTTGTTAGTTGTGGTTTTGTATGTATTAGTGAATGTTGTGTATCTAAGCATTTTACCTATTACGGATATACAACATGCACCTGAGGACAGAGTAGCCATTGCGGTAGCCGCACAAACAGGAGGAAAGTGGTTAATTTATCTGCTTACCATACTAATTATGATTTCTACATTCAGTTGTTTGAATGGTTGTATTTTATCAGGGGCAAGAGTATATTATCAGATGGCAAAAGATGGACTATTTTTTAGACAAGTAGGCAAACTTAATGTACATGGTGTTCCTGCAAAATCCTTATGGTATCAGGGTGTATGGGCGAGTGTACTTTGTTTTTCAGGTACATACAGCAATTTGCTGAACTATGTTATGTTTGCTGTGATTGTATTTTATATTCTGACCATTGCGGGGCTTTTTATTTTGCGCAAAAAAGAACCTGATGCAGAAAGACCCTACAAAACTCCTGGTTATCCTGTTATTCCTGCTTTGTACATTGTTTTTACCACAATATTTATTATTTTGCTGTTAATGAGCAGTTCTGAATATGCCGCAGGTAGTTTAGTTATTGTATGTGCAGGTATTCCTGCGTATTATGGGTTTAAGAAAATGAGTTTTAAGAGCAATAAAACATAGTATTTTTTTGAAACACTTAAAAATCAAGCACGTAGAACAGTAAAAATTGTTTTTAGTTGTTTTTTTAAATAAAAAATTTTGTAGATTACAAAATGACTATTACTTTTGCAGTCCTGATTTTATTGACAAATATGCCACAGTACGAAACAACGTTTATTTTGACACCTACGCTGAGCGTGGAAGAGGCTAAAACAGCATTTGAAAAATTTTTGAATGTTGCCAAAGAAGGGGGCGCTACGATAATCCATACAGAAGAGATGGGCTTAAAAACTTTAGCCTATCCTATCAAGAAAAAAACAAGCGGATATTACTTTTATTTTGAGTTTCAGGCACCAGGTACACTCATCAGCAAGTTAGAGCGTGAATATCAGATAGACACGAATGTGTTACGTTTTTTAACGGTAACTTTAGACAAACACGCTATTGCTTTCAATATCAAAAGACGTGAGGGTGCTTTCAACCAACCTAAAACTACTACAGAGTAATTATTTTATCAAAAAGCAAACATTTAACCTAAAATACAGATAACGATGGCTGATTTAAAGATGCCCGAAATCAACAGTGTAGTTGTTGTGGGCAATTTGACAAAAGATCCTATGTTCAGAGAAACAAGTTCCGGTACTCCTGTTGTAAACTTTACCATTGCTTCTAACCGTAAATACAAAGATGCAATGGGCAACTGGCAAGAAGACGTTTGCTATGTAGGGGTTGTAGCATGGAACAAATTAGCAGAAAGCTGTAAAAACAACCTTAAACGCGGTTCTGCTGTACTTATAGACGGGGAACTGCAAAGCCGCAGTTGGAAAACAGAAGAAGGACACAACCGCAGCGTTGTGGAAATCAAAGCAAGAAGAATTCAGTTCCTGAATAAAAATTATAAGAAACAGAGTAATGACAACAATCACTTTATTGCAGAAGAAGATGAAGACAGCTACATGGAAGACCCTAAATTCTTAAACGAAAACATGAATCACGAATAGAGATTAAAATATAGTTAATCGTATGAAAAAACAAATCATAGGGCAGGAAGCGCCACAGTTGATACAGCCCCCTGCCACCATAGGTACAGAGGTTAAAAAGAAGTACTGTCGTTTCAAAAAATCAGGCATCAAGCATATAGATTACAGAGATGTAAACTTTTTGATGAAGTTTTTGAACGAACAAGGCAAAATTTTACCTCGCCGTATCACTGGTACCAGCTTAAAATTTCAACGTAAAATCGCTATCGCCGTAAAGCGCGCAAGGCATTTAGCCATTTTACCTTATGTTGCAGACGGATTAAAATAGGAGGAAAGCATTATGGAAATTATCTTAAAACAAGACATTAAAGGATTAGGTCTGAAAGATGACATTATTAAAGTAAAAGATGGTTATGCCAATAACTTTCTTATCCCCAGAGGCATGGCAGTTCCTGCTACAGCTTCAAACAAAAAAGTTCTGGCAGAAAACCTCAGACAAATTGCCTTAAAACAGGAAAAAATTAAAGCCATAGCACAAGAAAAAGCTAGTAAATTAGAAGGTGTTTCTGTCCAGATTGTTGCTTTAACTGGTGAGGACGGCAGAATATTTGGTTCTGTAACTACCAACCAGATTGCAGAAGCCCTAAAAAACAAAGGGATTGAAGTGGACAGAAGACGCATCATCATTGATGATGAGATTAAATTTATTGGCACTTATACAGCTACCATTAACTTGCACCGTGAAATCAAAGTGAAAATAGGTCTGGAAATTGTGAAAAAAGACAAAGAGTAAACTCTGTAACTTTTTTAGCTCATAATGAAAAAACACCTGCCATAAAAACTGTGCAGGCGTTTTTTTTATCTCTGCTGTTACAACAGTGCCTCAATTTCGGAGAGCATAAACTCGCCCGCCTTTCCGTTGCCGTACAGGGGTTTGTATTCTTGCTTTACTTCATTTCTGAGTGTATTAAAGAGTGAAACAATCTTTTCTGTATCCGTATCCGCAATGTGCGCATAACCGTTTTCCACAAGTTCTACCCATTCGGTTTCGGGGCGGAGAATAATACAGGATTTTTTCCAGAAATAACTTTCCTTTTGCACTCCTCCGCTGTCTGTAAGTACTAATCTGCAATATTTTTCCAACAGGTTCATTTCCAAAAAAGACACGGGCGGAATAAGATGTAAGTTTGTTTGTTTAAGTTTGAGTTTCCATTCTGCACTTAAAAGTTCTTCAATTTTCTTGGCAGTGCGCGGGTGTACGGGAAAGATGACTGGAGTACTCTCCGCAATAGTAAGCAGGGCTTTGAGAATGGCTGTTAGCTTTTCGAGGTTATCTGTATTTTGATTTCTGTGTACCGTGCAAAGCACATAATCCATTTCTTTTATAGGCAGATTAGCTATGGTTTGGTATTTTTTTTCAGCTATTTCTCCAAAGTACAACGTATTGTCATACATAATATCCCCACTATGTATAACTTTTGGATTATTGATATGATAAGGCGCTAGATTATTAAGTTTAAAGCCCTCTTGAACAAGATTTTTGATTGCTTGCTCCGTAGGACAAAACAATAATGTACTCACATGGTCAGTGTGAATGCGGTTAATTTCTTCGGGCATAGTTTTGTTAAAAGAACGCAGTCCTGCTTCTATATGAAATACAGGAACACCAAGTTTAGATGCCGCAATAGCTCCTGCAAGGGTAGAATTGGTATCTCCGTATAAAACAATTCCGTCAAAAGTTGTTTCTAAAAGGACTTTTTCTATGCCTTCTATCATCATAGCGGTTTGTTTGCCATGTGAAGCACTGCCTACATTCAGATTTATATCAGGTGTGGGAATGCCGAGTTCCTCAAAAAAAACAGCGCTCATATTCGTATCATAATGCTGTCCTGTATGTAAAATAACTTCCTGTATTCTGTCAGAATAGCTTTTTAATATAGCTCTGCTTAACCCTGCCGCCTTAATAATCTGCGGTCTTGCCCCAATAACCGTAAGTAACTTTATTTTATTTTTCACACTGCAAAAATACGTTTAGAAAAAAGAATTACCAATTCTGGCAGGTTGATATGCTTTTCAAAATTTTTATTCCTCATAATCAGTATGTTACAATGTTAAGTAAAAAATATTACGACTTTCATTTTGATTTGCAGAAAAAATATATTATTTTCGTACTATTATGAAATGGGTAGTTATTGTGTTAGTTTTATGGATAAATATAATGGTTTTATATGCACAAAGTCCGCAGTCATATACCAAAAATGAGGATTATGAATACAGTTCTATACAAGAAGCCTTAAAAAACCCGAATGAAGTATACAGGCTTACCCTAAAAAATGAAAGACTAACCACCTTTCCTTCTGAGATATTTCAATTCAGAAATTTGAGATACCTAAATTTAAGCTACAATGAAATTAAGGAAATTCCCGTAGAAATATATAAACTCAGCCAATTAGAAGTATTGATACTAGACCACAATTTTATTCAAACTATTCCGCATACCATAGGAACTTTACAAAAACTAACCGAATTAAACCTTATAAGAAATGCTATTAGTTCAATTCCTGTGGAAATAGGATTGCTTACACAGCTAAACACACTTTGTTTGGAAGAAAATTTTATCCGAAAAATACCTGCGGAGATAGGCAATCTCAAACAGCTACGTTATTTAGGATTAAGTGAAAATGAAATTACTTTGCTTCCCGAAAGCGTACAGGGACTAACCGCACTAGAAGTACTCACATTAAGCAGTAATCACATCAAAGCCCTACCCCCTTGTATCAAAGAGATGAAACACATCAAAGAACTGTATATCAGGCAAAATCATATTCCTGACTTTGAAAAAAAAGTCATAAAAAAATCTTTATCTCAAACGATTTGCTATCTTTGAGTTATGAAAAACCGTTTTGTACTGGTATGCACTTTTGTAATTTTCTGGACACAGATTTTTGCGCAGCAGGTGTATCTGTATGAAGTAAATGTATCCAAAATAGAACATGACCAGTTAAGAATTATTCTTCACTGTCCTAAAATCAGTCAGAAACAGATTCATTTTTATTTTCCTGCCTATATCCCGAACAATTATGCGGCAGTTAACTACGGCAGGTTTGTATCTAAATTTTCTGTCAAAAATGCCAAAGGACAGTATCTAAATTTTACACAAAAAGATATGAACACGTATTTTATTCCTAACGCACAAGATATTCGCACCATAGAATATATCATAGATGATACTTGGGACTTTGTAGAGGATAAAAACTATGTATTTGGCACATCAGGTACCAATATAGAACAGGACTGTATACTGCTCAATGCAGGCGGCGTATTCGGATACTTTGAAAATTATCAGAACATTCCTTTTCATATCAAAATCACACACGATAATCATTGGTATACGCATTCTTCCCTGTTTATTCAAGAAAAAAAAGAACATCACACTGTTTTTCTTGCTTCCAACTACAACCGTCTGGTAGATAATCCTATTATTGCCACCAAAAAACAAGACACTTTGCTGGTAAAAAAAGACAAAATGGAGTGTGCGGTTTCTGTATATGCGTCTTTTAACTATTCCAAAGACAGTATCCGTGCTATTGTAAGCAGAGCTTTGAGTAATGTACAGAACTATCTGCAATATCCTATCAGCAAACAGTATCACCTTATTTTGTACCTTCGCAAAAAAGATGAACAAAACAAGCATCTCAGAGATATAGGGGCTTTTGGTTCTACGGAACATACTAATTGTTCTGTTATTCATATTCCTGAGGATATTGAAGACTACCACCCCCTAAAAACCCCTTATCTCAAACGAATGGAACAGCTTTTAGCCTATAATTTTATCTATGCCACCTTCAATACCAATTTACCCAGTGCTTACTACGCAGATTTTAACTTTCAAAAACCCATATCTACGGCGCATAATTGGTTTTATACAAGTTTTCCGCATTATATTTCACTTTTGATGAGTAATTATAGCAATTTGGATAAACTTTGCTCTTGGATGAGTAAAAAAGCCTCTCTTGCAAAAACCTATCCCGAAGGCGTACCACTGAATAATTTAAGTTTACACATCACAGATTATCCTAATCCCTATGATATGTTCAATTATTTTTTTGATTATGGAGTTTTACTTATGTTTTGTTTAGATGTAGAGATTATTACCCAAAGCAAAGGCGAAAAAAATCTCTTGGAAGTTATCAAATCTTTGAATAAAAAATTTGATAAAGAACGCCCCTTCAACGAAAACGAACTTATTCCTGCTATTGCAGAACAAAGTTACCCTGAAATTAGTAAGTTTTTTGAACTTTATTTTGAAAAAGCTAATAAGCCCGACTATGCCAAATACGCCCATCAGGTAGGATTAAAGTATGAAGAAGGAATTTTTATCCCATTAGATACTCAAAACGCACAACAAAAACAATATCTTAAAAAATGGTTACATATTCCTTAAAACAATTCGCTCTTTTTTTGTGTATTTTTATGTACGCATCAGGCTACGCACAGAATGTAGAAAAGTTCCTTTATAAAAAACGAAAAAAAATGGTACAACCGATAGAAATTACTCTTTCAGAATATGCGGGACCTGTTCCACCGCCTTTGGTCTATGAAATAGATGTGCATATTTTTTTGAAAAACAAAAAAGTATGCTTGACGCACAAAGAAAAAGCTGAAAAAAAAGGTACACAATGGGGTAAAAACATTGATGATTGCCTTATACTTTCTGAAAGTCAGGTAAAAACTCTTGCACAAGCACTGTTAGACGCAGATTTTCCCAAATGGCAGGACAAGCGTTTTACAGAAAAAGAACATACCGCTGTAGGATTAAGTTTTAACTACCTTACTGTCCATTGGGGAGATAAAAAAATAACTTTTGAGTATTTTCTCAAAGATTTAGAGAACGAAAACTACATTAAACAAAAAACTTTTATTGCTTTTATCAAAGGGTTTTATGCTTCACTACAAAATAAATAAACTTTCAAATACTTGAAATAAACAAGATGTTTTAACTCAATAAGAAAACTATAATTTTGCATTTGAGATGACAAAAATCTTTTTGCAACAAATCCACGATTTACATGAAGCACGCTATGCTGCGGCGATGGATATAGATTTTATTGGGTTCAACTTTGACCCTGTTCTGGGTACGGTGCTTACGTTTGAAGAAGTACTCGGTATTCAAGAGTGGATTACAGGTGTCAAGAAAGTAGCTATATTTGGTGAACAAAGTATTGAAGAGATACAAATATTTTTAAGTAAAATCCAAGTAGATTATGTGCAGATAAACACATGGACACCTGCGTCTGAATTGACAAAACTACATGTTCCTATAATAAAAAAAATTCCGATAGTGCATGACGTCAGTTTTGAACAGCTGAACTTTCTGGCAGAACCTTATAAGAACGTTGCAGATTACTTTCTGTTAGACGGATACAATCACAACATTACTTGGGGCAGTTTTGATAATCAGCCTTTTGAATGGAAAGTAATTGCTAAAATATGTCAGGTTTATCCTTGTTTTGTAGGTTTTAACCTTACTCCACAAACGGTTTCGGAAGTTATAGAACAAATTAAACCTTTTGGAGTTGCGGTACATAAAGGAATACGAAATGAAGTTCAGGAATTAGATTTTGACGCTATAGAAAAGATTATTGAAATGAGAACAACAAAACTGTAAAAAATGATGTCAAGTATTAAAAATACAGCTATTAACAGTAATATAAGGAGTTTTTTATATGTAATACTGGGTATTTTTTCAGCGGCATTTGGTTTAAAGGGCTTTTTAGCAGGTAGCAATTTTATTGATGGTGGGGCAACAGGTATTTCTATGCTTATTTCTATACTATCCAAAACGCCATTATGGTTATGGATTTTATTACTTAATATTCCTTTCATTTTTTTAGGTTACAGGGTAATAGGAAGAGATTTTGCTACTCGCACTGCATTAGCCATTACAGGACTTACCTTAGTAGTAGCTTTTGTTCATTTTCCAATTATCACTCAAGACAAACTGCTGATAGCTATATTCGGAGGGTTTTTTCTCGGCGCAGGCATTGGTTTTTCGGTGCGGGGAAGTGCGGTGATAGATGGCACTGAAGTTTTAGCTATATTTTTAGCCCGAAGGTTCAATACTACCATAGGAGATATTATTCTGGTTATTAATATACTCATTTTCTTGACAGCGGCTTATTTACTTTCCACAGAAGCGGCACTTTATTCCATGATTACCTACCTTGCCGCATCTAAAACATTAGATTTTGTTGTAGAAGGAATAGAAGAGTATATCGGTGTTATTATTATCTCACCGCACAGTGAACAAATTCGCTTAATGATTATTCAAGAAATGCGCAGAGGAGTCACTTTATATTCAGGCAAGCGAGGATATGGTTCTCACGGACACCGACAGGAAATAGATATTGTATATACTGTAATTACAAGATTAGAACTATCTAAACTCAAAGCAGAAATAGATAAAATAGACACAGAGGCTTTTGTTGTTATAAGCAGCGTAAAAGATGTTAAAGGCGGATTGGTTAAAAAAAGACCTCTCAAACATTAAATTTATAGTATTGAAAACTGTTTTATATGGTAATAACGATAGGTTCAAAAGATTTTTTATACTTTCTATTTAACACAGACGCATTGACAAAGGTACACCCATTTTGTGCGTATATTCCGTAAGCCTCATGAATATGTCCAAATACATGCAGTTTTAATTGATTGAGTGTATTTATGGTATTCATTAAATCCGCACACCCTACATTATGCCCTTTGTAGGTGGTATCTAAAATGTTTTTTGGAGGTCCATGAGTAATAAGGACATTCGTATGCAAAGGAATTTTCTGCCAATAAGCCGCAATTTCCTCTCCTCTATTCTTTCCAAAAGACCAATTAAAGAACTTGGGCGTATAAGGTGAACCCCAAAAGTACAGATGTTCTATCTCAACTCCGCTGTCCTCTAAATAAATCATATTTGAAGGTACATTTTGTATAATTTTTTCTTTTTCTTTTTCAAATGCTTTGTCATGATTTCCTGCAACAAAAATTTTATACTTGTGAGGTAGTTCACTATACCAAAGTAAAAAATCATCTATTTCTTGCCAACTTCCTGTGCGACTAAAATCTCCTGCATGTATCAGCACATCACCTGCAGGAACATCTGTACTGTGATGCTGTCCGTGTGTATCTGACAGGCATATAATCTGCATGGTTTATTTCTTTTTTGGCTTGACTACCTTTTTAACCACAGGAGTTTTTGTTTTTTCTACAGATGCACTTTCTTTTTGTACGGTTTCTGTTTCCGTTTTTATTTTTTTCTCTTGGGTATAAGTCCTCTCCTCATTATCATTTGTCTTATGATTCTCTTTGTCTTTTCTTATTTTTATTTTGAGAGCATTCTTATTGGCTGAGGAATAAGACTTGGGCTTTTTACCTATACCTAATTTTGCTTTTACCTTTCTCCAATTTGCTTGTACTTTTTGTGTAATCTCCACCGCTTTGTCAAGGTTAAGATGTACCCAGTAATGCTGTTTATTTTTAAGCATACCTGCATCTACAACCATAATCAGCCCAAGCTCTGAAAGTCGTTTGAACGCCCTGTTTACAGGTTTGTACCCTATACAAAAAGCGTACTGATAATACTGATAATTGGTAAGCATAGGTACATCTCTGTATTCCCATGTACCGTCAGTCAACTGAACAGGCATATACCATAAAATAATTCTGTGCAAAAGGTGTGCGGCTATTATATGAGCATAGTCTGGCTGAGAACTGGGCTTTTCCTCACCGCGCAACAGTGAGTACCACCTGTTAGGAACAGAACGTACATCAATCTGGGTGAGTTTTTTGAAGGTTTCAGGGAGGTCTTCAAAATTTTTGGCGGTTTTTATACTTTCGTCAGTGTTCATAAATCTTATGTTATGCAAAAATAATAAAATTTGCGTGTTCAGGATTATTTTCTTTACTTTATTCCTTTCTCTTCTACCTGAATAACTTCTTTTTCAGTTACACTGCTTCCTGCTTTGTTGATAAAAGCAACTACATGGCAGTTTTTAGCGTTCCACGCACTATTTAATATGTAAGAATAATTTTTAGTAAAAGTTGTTCCTGCATTAGCTATTCCCCCTGTGCTTATTTCATCTCCCCAAGTACTATTTACAGCACCTCTTAATACATGCCTATGAACATAATCAGGGACATTTTCAGGGATTTTACTATAATCTTTTTGCATGCTTATGCAACTATCTTCTGTAATATATACTGCTAATTTGTAATCACCTGTAAGCGTTTTAAGGAACTTTCCTTCTACCTTTATATTTACCTGTCTTGTACTTTCATTGTATTGATTAGTAATTTTAAGTGAAGCGTCAGGCGGGGTGCTAATGATAGAGGCGATTTTTGCGCCCCAATCGTCTTTATCTAAGGCAGGACTTACATTATCAAAGGCTTTTCTGTTTACAAAACCTTTGGGTAGTCCAAGGGCGTCAAAAGGACCAAAAGTGCCATCTATTTCTTGTCCTGTGGGGGTTCTGTAATCCGTAACATAGCCATTTCCCAAGTCTAACTTTGCAAAAGAACTCAGATGTATACTCATAATCACTAATTTATTCCCATAGGTATTAGATAAACTATGTGCAATTTCATGTGCGCGCGGGCAGTTTCCGCACTTGTGTCCTGTAAAATCTTCCAGAAGAACTTTCCTTACGGCAACAGTATCTGAACTTCCACCCCCGCCATTACTGGCAGTTTCTCTGTATGGTTTTTCTATAACATCACAACGGTTAAACACTAAAACCACGACTAATGCAATTAATAATAGCACCCAGCGTTTCATACATACAAAAATACAAAAAAAATAATTTGAACGTAACCGTAAGAACATAATTTGTTTTTCATAAAATCTGTATTCCTTATTTATTCAAAAAACTCAAACCCCTGTAACAGGTTCAGCACAGCCAAAAGCAATATTTTTTCAGAAAGTATAGACTGAAAAATAAAAAATACCTTATCTTTGCAATAGTTTTTTATTCATTGGATATTATCTTGGTATGTTAAATAAAGTGATATATGTATTTGGAATAACTTTTTTTACCCTTACTTGCTACTCTGCTTTTAAGTTTAGTTCAGTAAATGTAGGTGGTTCTGTTATGGACACTGGTAATAAAGTGTTTCAAGATAAAGTTTCTCATAAAAATCAAAAATTTACACCACTTAATATCCATGATATGATTGTAGTAGAACATGTTTCTGAATTATGCTCTCCTTATGACGACTATGAAACTGCTTTCCGCGATGATAACTCTATTCTTTTTACTTCCACTCGCCCCGGCGGAGTAGGGGGTGAAGATATATGGTCCTCTAAAAAAGACCCAAGTACAGGCAAATGGAGTGAACCTAAAAATGTAACTATATTTAATACTAGAGAAAATGAAGGTAGCCCTTTTGTAACGGCTGACGGTAGTCGTGTGTATTTAACCCGAGATGCAGGTAAAGACAGGATGTGTGATATTTTTGTAAGTGATATATCTGGTGGTAAACCTAGTAGTCCACGGTCTTTATCTGGTGGTGTAAATTCTAATTCATGGGACGCGCATCCTTGCGTTTCGCCTGATGGTAGATATTTAGTATTCTCTTCACTTCGTAGTGGCGGATTCGGGCAACATGACATTTATATTTGTGAAAAACAAGGAGATACATGGAGCACCCCGAAGAATATGGGAAGTACTATCAATACGGCTTTTTCAGAAATATCACCTTTCATAACGCAAGACGGCAGTAGTTATGTACTTTATTTTACTTCTAACGGACAAAAAAGAGCAGACGCTTACGATATTTATCGTTCTTTCTTGATTGGTTCAGAATGGTCTACCCCCGAAAAACTGCAGTTCCCCGTTAATACAGAAGCTGATGAAAAATACTTTTGTATCACTCCAAGCGGTGAATATGGCTATTTTGCTTCTAACCGTAGAGGTATTACAGGTACAAAAGACAGTAAAGGCGCACATGATATTTACAGAGTAAAAATGAGTTATCTTAAAAAAGATAAAATGGTTAATGTTACAGGGCAAGTTTCTGACGCTACTTCCAATGCAGGTATCAATGCTAAAATCATCATTACTGATATTACCAAAAACGCTATTAACCAAACTATAACAGCAGACGCATCAGGGCGATTTAAATCTAATCTCCCCGTAGGACGCACTTATGTTATTCAGGTATCCAAAGATGGCTATATCTTTACCACAGATAACTTCACTATCCCTGATAACGCCAATGACTTTACAATACCCGCCTTTAAACTGACCAAAAAAGGCGTAGGTGCAAAAGGTACTCTCAAAAATATCGTATTCATGGACGCAAAGAGCAACCAAATCAATGTAAAAGCCTCTCAGAAAGAATTAGAATTCCTCGTCAATCTTATGTTAGATAATCCTGACCTGAAAGTAAAAATTATAGGACATGTAGCCAACGATATGTCCGCTGACTTAGCCAATAAACTTTCTTATGAACGCGCCGCAGCAGTGGTCAATTATCTTGTAAGAAACAACATAAATGTTTCCCGTTTGAAAGCAGAAGGAATGGGTTCTAAACAACCTATTGCAGATAACGGTACTCCCGAAGGCAGAAAAGCTAATCAACGCATTGAATTTGTGATTACGAGTGACGAATAACTGACACTATTTTGGTTGCGGTACAAGTGTATTCCAGTCGGTAAAAATAAGCGCACCTGCATTTTTTTCAGGAAAATTGGGTTCAAAACGTACCCCAAGCACATCTTTGTATAGGCGAGATAACGTGTACATCCATTCGTCAGCACGATAGCCCACATACCGCAAATGAAAAGCATCTAAATTGGTTTTAGCCGCGCGTATGTATACAGGTCTGTGAATACCTTTGGCAAAATCCTCAAATCCACGTTGTAACGTTTTATATTTGATATTGATATTTTTATCGCCTGCGTACTGTGGAGGTCCTTTTTCCATGAGTACATTCTGCCAATGATAAGCCATAGGATTATTAAACCATCTCGGAAAGGAACAAGATGCAAAACCACTTTCTGACGCCATAATTCCCGTTAAAAACAACGGATGTACTTTGTATTTTTGGGTAACGTCTACAATCAGTTGTGCCATTTCTTTGGGTGTAATAATTTTTTGCCCATCAATAGCTTCATGAAAATACAAACAATTTGGATAAAAATCATGAATGTACAGTGCTAAACGCTCTATAAATGCCTGTGAATAACAGTCTAACGGAGTGGGATTTTCATAATGAGAGGTTTCATACTTATAGAAATCATGTTGTACTTTTGGAATAAGCTGTACCTTGTTTTTATCCGCAGGGATATTTGCCTTGATAGGACGTACACAACGAAAACCGATTTCATAATTGTAATTGCTTGGTGCATTATAGCTTCTGTAATGTACGGTTAAAAACTTAGGTGAAGGACTTCCCCATGAACCGCCACGCATTACTTTGGTTCGTCCTGTTTTAGGTCCTTTGGGATTATATCTTGGGCTGTTTTTGTAATAATTTTCATCATACCAGTCATTGCACCACTGCCATACGTTGCCGCTCATATTGTATAATCCGTAGCCATTTTGTTTTTGTGATTTTACCGTTGCCAGACGCCACCAATTACCTATCTTGAAACCTCTTTCTGTATCATAATTAGCATATTCATCTTTAAATTCATCTCCCCATGGATAGTTTTTTTGATGCAGTCCTCCTCTTGCGGCATACTCCCACTCCGCTTCTGTGGGCAAACGATAACCATTTGCTGTGCTGTCCCATTCATATACAGGATAGCCCCATGCGTCTAATTTATCCGTTTTTTTGTAAGCAGGAGTTAAACCTTCTTTTTTACTCCGCCAATTACAAAAATCTGCCGCATGATACCAACTTACCCCACTTACAGGCTGTTCAGGCTGATGATACGTTTCATAATACCAATACTTAGCTACTGTTCCGCCTTCGTTCACATACTGTTCAAAATCAGAGTAAATGACAGGGCATTCGTCCATATAAAAAGCAGAAACAAAAACCGTATGCGTATCTTTTCCTGAACCCATTACAAAACTGCCCGAAGGTATTTTTACCATCTTCTTTAAACCGTAATATTCGTTAGGTGCGGTATATTCTGTCAGTTTGTACATCTTGTTTTTATCTTGCTTTTTACCTTTACAAGAGATTAACAAAAGTGCAATCATCACAAACACAAATGAAAAAATCTGCTTCATAATGCGAAATAACAAAAAACCGTATAATAGCCGCTTATAATATCATTCAAAACCTTAACGCAAATAGTTACTAGTTTTTATTCTATGGTTTTTTATCTGTTGTACAGCCTGCAAACTGCGTGGCGTAGGGCGTACTAAAATATCTTCTTCTATACCAATAATCCGTGATGTGTCTTGTAAACAAGGTAAAACTTTCATTTCAGGATACAGGGAAAGTAAAGTTTCTTTTATTTTGTTTTTTTGAGTTTTACTGACAATGATATACTCAGGGCGCTGAGCTAATACAAACTCACGTGTAAGTACAGGATAAGCTGTATTTGTAATACCGCTTGCAATATTCTCTCCCCCTGCTAATCGTATTACATCATTCATAAAACTGTTTTTGCCTGCTGTGTACAAAGGTTGCGTACCTATAACTAACCACATCTTTGGGCGTTTGAGAATACTTTCTTGACTGTATTTTTCAAGAATATTTTCTATACTGTCTGCGAGGAAATTTGCTTTCTTTTCTGTTTTCAAAAGTTTTCCCAAAAGTTGCATACTTCGGGGTATGTCTTTGAGAGTAGAGTAATTGATAAAAAATACAGGAATATTGTGTGGCTTGAACTGTTCTGTGATTTTTACACTCATTACTTCGGTAGAGGTTAAAATAAGGTCAGGTTGTAAGGCTAATACCTGCTCTGTGCTTACATTGGGATATACCACTAATTTTTTAGGGTGTTTTTGTGCCGCTTCGGGATAATTACAGTGTTCTGTAACCGCTACTAATTTATCTTCCGCTCCAATAGTATAGAGGATTTCTGTAATACTGGGTACTAAACACACCACACGCTTTGGATTTTCCCTGAATACATGCGTTTGCTGTACATCATCAGTGAAAGATAAATCAGCATTTGGCTTTTTTGGGGTTGTACAGGCTGAATGAAAGGCAATATATGCAAACAAAGATACTGTGAAAAGTATTTCTCTCCTGTTTCTCTGTACAAATTTTTTTTCTGTGATTTGCATAGTTGCAAGTATAGCATTTATCTTTTGTACCTGTGTATTTTTCTGTATTTTTGCTCATCATGAACACAACCGTTGAACAGTATAAAACACAAATAGCACAATGTAAAGATATTTTTATGAAAAAAGCACAAGATTATGGCACTTCGTGGCAGATTTTACGGCTTCCTTCCCTTACAGACCAGATTTACATAAAGTTGCTTCGTATACGTAACATAGAAGAAACAAAAACACAAAAAATTGAAGATAGTATCATCTGTGAATATCAGGGCGTTGTAAATTATTGTATAATCGCATTACTTAAAATTCATTATTCAGATGCAGATTTTTCAAATTTATTGCTTTTATCCAAAAAATATGATGAACAGGTACAGAGAGTTCTGGATTTGATGCAAAATAAAAATCAGGATTATGGAGAAGCATGGCGCGTGATGCGTGTAAGCAGTCTTACGGATTTATGTCTTATGAAAATACAGCGGCTTAAATCTATCGAAGATAATAATGGCAAAACCATAGCTTCGGAAGGGGCAGAAGCCAACTATATGGACATTATGAACTACTGCGTATTTGCACTTATTCGTTTATGCAATTAGAAGATTTAAAGGAAAAATGGTTAGATATTGTAAGTCAGTATGAAGTATGCCTGTATTTAGACAGCAACCGTGATACACAGGACAGATACACACGCTATGAATGTATAGCTACAGCTGGGCTACAAGATAAATGTGAAATTTTTTCAGATTGGCAACCTGCATTTAATTTTGTTAAGCAAAATAAAGGAAAATGGATATTTTTTGCTTTTGCGTATGAAGCATACAATGCACCTCTTTCTTTGCCGTACAAACCTTACACACAGCCCACAGCTGTTTTATGGACACCCAAATATTGGATAACGCTCTCCAAAAATGAGGAAATACAAAGCAATAACCTTCCATTTTTTGAACAAAAGGTTTCTGATTTAGAAAAACCTGTTCACTGTATTGAATTACAGCCTGTATGGACAAGAGAAGACTATTTTTCCCGTTTTAACAAGGTTATTCACCATATCAGGGAAGGTGATGTATATGAGTTAAATTTATGTCAGCTTTTTATGGCAAATGTCCCTGAATTAAACACTTTGGCTGTATTCAAAAAAATTCAGAATCAGACAAAAATGCCGTACAGTGCCTACTGGAAATACGCTCCCTATACAGTTATGAGTACATCTCCTGAGCGCATGGTTGCCCTTCGCAAAGATACTCTTATTGCACAACCGATGAAAGGTACACAACGTAAAACCTCTGAAAATGACACAAAAAGCAAAGTTTTATTACAGCAATCTCTTAAAAATCGTGCAGAAAACGTTATGATTACAGATTTGATGCGTAATGATTTAGCTAAAAGTTGTATAACAGGTAGTATAGAAGTTGAGCATTTATTTGAAGTGTTAGACTATGGCAATGTGTATCAGATGATTTCTACAATAAAAGGAACAATTTTACCTGAATACCATTTTTTACATGCTTTTTATAATGTATTTCCTGCGGGTTCTATGACAGGCGCGCCAAAAAAACGAAGCGTACAAATTATACAAGAGCTAGAAAATAGTCCAAGAGGTTGGTTTTCAGGTAGTATAGGATATATCAGCCCTTTTCAGGAAGCAGACAGCAACGTGCTTATCCGTAGTTTGTGTTACAATTCAGACTCACAGGAACTGCTTTTACACACAGGGGGAGCTGTAGTCTATCATTCTGATGCTGTACAGGAATATGAAGAAACCCTCCTTAAAGCAGAGCGAATACGAGATATACTGACAGGGAAAAATACTCTCTGAAAAGATATTTATGCTCTTTTTTCCCATTCAAAAACCGCAAGATTTTTGCTGTTCAGGTCAAAATCATTCCTACTAAATAAATCTCTTTACCTTCATTCATATATTTTTCGTAGTATTTTTTAGTTTTAATCTGTTGTAAAGCACTTTCATTATGGTGTGCCATCTTGAACTCAAATACATAGAGTTTCTCCCTCAATTGCAAGGTTAAATCTATTCTGCCAATATTCGTATGGTCTTCTATGATACAATTTAAGCCGATTCCCTTGAAAAACGCATATATAACAGAACCATAAAATCCTTCATAATCTTTTACCTGCTGACTGTATGTGTAACTTATACCTGAAAACAAAGTTTTTAGCTATTTCTCAAATAAGGTAAAATCGCTGTTATTTAACGCTTTCCATGTATTTACCGTAAGGTTACCTAACAAAAAATTCGTATCCGTAAAACTTCTTAACAACGCTTGATTTAGGCTGTATTCTACTTCAAAATTTGGATAGCCCAATTCATACATGGCTATTCCCGTAGTTTGAAAACGGTCTTTTATGGTTAAATACCCTGTTTGCCATAGTACAGATACGATGGGTAAGTCTTGTATATCAAAGGTAGAAAGTAAAATTTCATCTGT
>CALIZB010000036.1 GCA_938028625.1 uncultured Bacteroidia bacterium
GAGTTAGAATTTAAATACGGTGATTATGTTGTTATACCCAGAGGTATTATCTACCAAATTGAGTTTAACGATGAGAATAACCGTATTTTTTATGTAGAAGCCTTCAGCCCTATACGCTTTCCTAAGCGCTATCTTAATGAAGTAGGTCAACTCATGGAACATGCACCTTTTTGCCAAAGAGACATAAAAACTCCAAAAAATCTGCAAACTCATGATGAAAAAGGAGAATTTCTTGTACTTATCAAAAAACAAGGCTGGATACACCCGTACACCTACGTATATCACCCCTTTGATGCTATTGGTTGGGACGGATATTTCTATCCTTATATCTTCTCTATTCATGATTTTGAACCTATTACAGGTAGAGTACACATGCCTCCCCCAATACACCAAACTTTTGAAGGTGATGGCTTTGTAATATGTTCCTTCGTACCGAGATTATATGACTATCACCCGTTAGCTATTCCTGCTCCTTATCATCACAGTAACGTAGACTCTGACGAGGTACTCTATTATGTAGATGGTGATTTTATGAGTAGAAAAAGCGTCAAAAAAGGACAAATTACGCTTCATCCCGCAGGTATCCCTCACGGACCGCACCCGGGCACTATTGAAAAAAGTATAGGACAGAAAGGTACAGAAGAACTTGCTGTCATGATTGACCCATTCAGACCTTTACAAATTACCAAAGCCGCCCTTAACATAGAAGAACCCGATTATCATAAATCTTGGCTATAAACTAAAACCGTAGCGTGAGTGTTTTTACTCACGCATTTTTTTATTTTTCTCTTGCATTAAGCAAGTATAAATTTCTATTTTTGTACTATGAAAACATGCATAAATACTTCTCTCCTTTTTCTTGCTTTTATATTCGTATATGCCTGCAATCCCAAAGAAAACACTCAAAATAAAGGAGGGCAACCTATTATTAACTTCGTAACCAAAGAATTTGATTTTGGTACTATTAACGAAGGAGAAAAGGTACAGTATAACTTTAAATTTGTCAACGCAGGGAATGGTGATTTAATCATCAAAAGTGCAGAAGCGTCTTGTGGCTGTACAGTCCCCAAATTTTCTGACAAACCCGTAAGACCAGGCGAGCAGGGTGAAATAGCTGTTGAATTTAATTCCGAAGGCAAACCCGGTGCAGCCGCAAAAAATGTAACAGTACGCTCTAATACCAATCCCGAAGTTACTATCCTGACAGTTAAGGGAGAAGTTATTCCAAAACCTAAAAAATAACTCTTACCTTTGCTTAAATATGCAGGTATCCCCTTCTCCGTATCAGAAACTGAGTATTGAAACCCCCGAAAATATTCAGCTAGACTATGAATTGGCCGCACCCGGTTCAAGGTTTATGGCATACATGATAGATTATTTTATCATGAACACTGCTCTTGGGATACTAAGTTTTGCTTTTTCGTATGTGTTCAAGATAGACCATATTCGTTCTCGGGATATATTACTCTATATTATTTTATCTATTTATGCTATTTTTTATGTGCTGGGAGGGTACTTTATTATTTTTGAAACAATATGGTCAGGGCAGACACCAGGTAAAAAATACGTAGGTATACGCGTAATTCAGGACAATGGCTTACCTGTAACCTTTACCCAAGTGGTCTTCCGTAATATCGCAAGGTTAATAGACTGCGGATTTCCTATTCAGTATGGCGTAGGTATGGCATATATGCTCTCTGACCGTAATACTAGACGCATTGGAGATGTTATAGCTAATACATTAGTTGTAAAAAACAAAAAACCTATCAGTATGACCGAAGCGCTTGCGCCACAGCCTACTTTGTCCCCAAACTTTGATGTAGAAAATTTCTATCTCACTTTACCTTTTGACTATCACGCAGTAACCACGACCGAACTTTCTATGATGAAAGAATTTTGGAACATAAAAAACGAAATACCGCAGACCCGTGCCTTTGAATTAGTAAAACTCCTTGTACCTCCTATTTTACAAAGACTAGAACTTGTTAATGAAGTAAAGTACAATTTTCACTCCATAGACCCTGAAACCAAAATGAACGGCTATTACCTTTTTATCCGTGATGTATTGCGCGCCTATAAATATGAGGAACTCTCTCCGTTCAATAAGAAAAAATCTAAACAAAAAGCAGGTTGAAATTTACAAAATTTCAGAAAAATTACCATATAAATTGATTATAGATTGATTAGGGAGTGTTCCTGATAATCCCCCTACTCTCCCAAAGCCCCATTGTTGTTTATCTGCTACTTCTTTGATAAGCCATGCTATGGAAAGCATAGTACTTTCATATTCAGTGGTTCATGGCATACATATAAATAGGGTATAACAAAGTAAAATGTGGTAACAGAACAGACTTTGTTTCAGCAACATAATCTTGAATTCTTTTTACTCCGTCAGGGATATGCAGACAATTTTCTAATACAATTACCTATTCTAGTGCTTATACTCATTTATACAAAACAGCGGAATTTTAAGTAAAATACGTGATTTATGTAAAAATATAGCTAATTTTACACTTTCAATATGAAATCCTACAAAGGTATTCTTGTACTGCTCATTATTTTAATAGTTATTTCTGTACTCACTTATTATGTTCTTAATACAGAACAAAATACTTCAACCTCCCCGAAAGAAACAGGTTTTGCACTTAAAGATACCGCAAGCGTGTACAAAATCCTGATGAAAGACGGTAAAAACACGATCCTGCTTACTCGCAAAAATTCAAACAATTGGTTGCTCAATGAAAAAGAACCCGCTAATATCACTTTAGTAAATACTATACTAGAAACTGTATATTTAGTTTCTGTAAAATCTCCTGTACCTGAAGCTATGAAAAGTCAAGTAAGAGAAATGCTGGCAAAAAAAAGTATGACGGTTCAGTTACAGGATAAGAACAATGCTATTCTTAAAGAATTTTACATTGCAGGACAAGCAGGAGATAACGGTACGTATGCAAGATTAAAAGGTGCAAAAGACCCGTATATCATCAGTATTGACGGTTTTAATGGCTATCTTACCACAAGATTTACTACCGATACACTTTTACTCAAAAGTAGAAGAATATTTAAAACTCCTGTACATAATATCGCACAAATTGATGTACAATACACTAACGGCGATAGCAGTTATACGCTTATTCAAGCAGAACCTACCCGTTGGTACATTGACAATAAAGAAGTTACACACAATTATTTTGTACAAAAAGGCATGAAATATTTCAGAAATGGTATAGCACTAGTTGAATTTTCTATGTATCCTGATAGTACTTTAATTACCAAAGCAAAAGAAGACTCTATTCTCACGCAAGCTAAACCTTTTGCACATATTACATTTACCTTGAAAACAGGTGAAAAACATAAAATTTCATTCTACTGGCGATATTTTAGAGGAAAAATAGAACCTTCTTCATATTGGTCTACGGTTAATGACAGAAAACGCATTGTAATTAC
>CALIZB010000037.1 GCA_938028625.1 uncultured Bacteroidia bacterium
TTAACGATTTATACTTTGAGTTATACAAATTTTGGGAATACACACAAAAAGATTTACAAAGTGTTATCAATCAAGTAAATATTTGGAAAAAAGAATTTCAAAATGGAAAAGAACTACATAAATTTTTAGGCGAAAATATAGATAGTTTTGATGACTTGAAAAAAGCGAGTGCATTTTTCGTGTTCAATCGTATTACATTTTCAGGTACAACCGAAGCAGGCGGTTTTTCAGAACAAGCCTTTCAAAAACGATTTACGGAAAGCAGTATTCAACGCTTAGGACTTCTGAAAAATGTTGTTAAAAACACAAAAATAACTAATTTGGATTACGAAGAAGTTGTAAAAGCAGAAGGCGAGAACGTCTTTATTTTTCTTGACCCACCTTATTATTCTGCAACAAAATCAGCACTCTATGGAAAAAATGGTAAGTTACACAAAGGTTTTGACCACGAAAAATTTGCTGAAACAATGAAAAACTGTAATCATAAATGGTTAATAACTTACGATAATTCTGAGTACGTAAAAAATTTATTCTCTTTTGCTCATATTTCAGAATGGAATTTAATGTACGGTATGCGTAACCAAACCGAAACTTCTGACCAGTTAGGCAAAGAGATTTTTATAGCAAACTTTAAACTTAACAAAAACAAATTAATAAAAACAATACAATTAAAACTAAAAAAATATGAGTGCAGTAGTTAAAACCGTTACACCGTTTATCAGTCAGGAGATATTACTTAAAGCATTGGATTGCTTGCAAATTAAATATCAAGTTACTAATCATGGAATAGTACTTACAGAACATACAGACTATCGCGGTAATTGGACAATGGTATTAGAAAATGGCAAATACCTTATCAAACATGACTCTGATTCTTATCGCAGGTGGAACTCTTTTAATACACAAAATACCATAGGCAAGTACAATTCTATAAATGAATTTCTCCAAGCCGTAGAAAAAGAATATCTTCGCATTGACAAAGAAATTCAGGAGGAATTAGAACGCAAACGGCAGGAGGCATTATTAGAAGCTGAACGCAAACGTATTGAGGAAGAACTTAAACGCAAAGAAGAAGAACGCAAAGCCTTTGTAGAAAAACAAAAACAAGAAGTTCTTAAAAAAGCACAAGAACAAGGATATTCTTATCAAATTAAGCAAGTAGGAAATTCTGTAAAAATCATTCTGACAAAGAATACCTATTAGGTCATGAATATTGCTCATATTGAACCGTACAGTTTTATCTATGGTCCAGGCTGTCGTACTGTACTATGGACGCAGGGCTGTTCTATTCAATGTAAAGGATGTTGGAATACTCAAATGTGGAGTTTTGAACCTAAAATGCAGTACTCCATACATGAGTTGCTATCCCAAATTCTTGAAAATAAACCTCATATTGAAGGTATTACCTTGCTTGGTGGAGAACCATTAGACCAATACCAAGATACATTAGAATTATGCCAAAAAACCCAAGAAAATGGACTTTCAGTAATGCTCTTTACAGGATATGAAATGAACGAAATTGAAGAAAAAAACATGCAGGACATTCTGCTTTGTACAGATATTCTCATCACAGGTAGATACGACCTTACTAAACGCACTTTACAACACCAATGGATAGGTTCTACTAATCAAGAAATTCATTTTCTTACCGAAAAATACAGCCAATACAACGTACAAAATAACAATTATGTAGAAATTACCCTTACGGATACCGGGGCGTTAAACATTCTCGGTTTCCCAGATAAGACGTTACTCAATACCCTAAAAAACCCATAAACCTTTTCAGGCATTCAGTCTTATCAAAAAAAGATTGCTAACTTTGCAACTTGATACATACGAAAAATATGCTTAACTGGATTGTTAGAAAGTTAGCCAGGCGGAGATATAAAAAAATACAGGAATGGGCAAACAATCCCATAACCTGTCAGAGTAAAACATTTGACTACCTGATACAGAATGCAAAAAACACCGCTTTTGGAAAAGACCACCATTTTGAACAGATAAAAAACTATACAGATTTTAAGGCAAACGTTCCTGTTTATGACTATGAAGGACTAAAACCCTATATTGAACGCATTCTCAACGGTGAACAGAACGTTTTATGGAAAGGAAAACCACTTTACTTTGCTAAAACATCAGGAACAACATCAGGAACAAAGTATATTCCTATCAGCAAAGAATCCATGCCTACGCATATACAAGCCGCGCGCGATGCTGTTTTTTTATGCGCTCACCATACTAATAATGCCGATTTTATGCTTGGAAAAATGATGTTTCTCAGTGGCAGTCCTGAATTTGATGAAATTAAACATGGCATACCTGTTGGTAGACTATCCGGAATTGTACAACATCATGTTCCTAAACTGTTTTTGCGCAACCGTGTGCCTTCATGGGAAACAAATATTATTCCAGATTGGGAAGTTAAAATACGAAGAATTGCCGAAGAAACAATTAAACAAGATTTAAGACTAATTTCAGGTATTCCTCCATGGGTACAAATGTATTGTGAAGAAGTGTACAAATTAACAGGTAAAAAATTAGCCGAAGTATTTCCAAATTTATCCGTTTTTATACAAGGTGGTGTAGATTATAGACCTTATGAAAAAATTCTCAACGAAGCTATTGGCAAAAAACTCTTGATGTTAGAAGTTTATCCTGCTTCGGAAGGTTTTATTGCTTATCAAGATAGATTAGATAGTGAAGGTTTGCTTTTAGTGTTAGATAATCACATTTTTTATGAATTTATTCCTGTTGATGAATTTTTTAATGAAAATCCTACGCGTATTTCGCTACAAGATGTAGAAATTGGAGTAAATTATGCTATTATTCTCAATACTAATGCAGGTTTATGGGGCTATAACATCGGAGATACAGTTCGTTTTGTAAGTAAAAATCCTTATAGATTAGTTGTTACAGGCAGAATAAAACATTTTATCTCAGCTTTTGGCGAACATGTTATTGTAGAAGAAGTCAATAAAGCTATGTTACAGGCTACGGAAAAATTTAATGCTGAAATTGCTGAATTTACCGTTGCACCGTATTTAGGAGATAGAAAACAAGAGTTACCTTATCATGAATGGTTTGTTGAATTTTCAAAACTTCCTGATAATCTAAGTAGTTTTGCTACTCATTTAGATACCATCATGCAGAATTTAAATAGTTACTACAAAGATTTACGAAAAGGAAACATTTTGCAAGAACTCAAAATCAGGATTGTACCCAAGGACGGTTTCGTAGAATATATGAAATCTATCGGAAAGTTAGGTGGACAAAATAAACTTCCCCGTTTGAGTAATGACCGTAAAATTGCAGATGCACTTATTCAAATGTTTTTTATTAACGCATAAATGGTGCGTATAGGAATTCTTTCACAGGCAACAAATTTTCACTGTCAGAAATGGGCAATCGCTCTACAAAAAGCAGGTTTTGAAGTAATCGTATTTTCTTTGGAAAATGCAGAAATTCCTAATGTAAAAGTTATACCTTTACATAGTGGCAGGTACAATTATTTTACCTTTTGGAAAACACGTGAATTACTCAAAAAAACTGTTCTGCAAGAAAAAATAGATATTCTCAATCCCATGCACTTAACCCCATTTGGTACATGGGCAAGGTGGGCAAATACAGGATTACCAATTATTGCACAAGCTATGGGCGCAGATGTATTAGAATACGCTCCTGAACATGAACCTTTACACGCACTTATTCAGCAAAGAGGGTGGATAAAAACAAACATAAGTCCTAAAAGAAATGCTATACAAGAACTTAAACATAGATACTTTACAAAACAAGTTCAAAAATTTTGTAACATAGCTGATTATCTCATTCCTGACAATGAATGGATTGCTTACGGATTAGAAAATTGGTTTGGTGTACCCAAAGAAAAATATCATGTAGCGTACTGGGGCATAGAACCTGAAAAATTTGACCTAGTTGCAGAACAAGATAAAGAATACATAAACCATCTTTTGCAACTCAAACCTTATCAAAAAGTTGTATTAAGTCCAAGAGGGATTAAGCCTATATATCAAGCAGATATTATTTTTGAAGCGTTCAGAGAACTTTCAGGTTTATGGGGAGATAAAGTCAAGTTTGTAATGTTAGGAGCAAGTTATAGTGGAAATCCGCAGTTTATTGATAAGATACAAGGTTATGCAAAACAAAATTCTAATTTTGTGTATTTATCTTATTTGTCTGTTTCATATATGCCTGCACTATGGAAATTGACAGATATTTTTGTATCTGCACCCATATATGACGGATATTCTGCGGCTTTGGCAGAGGGCAGATACGCAGGGGCTATTCCTATTGTAAATCACACACCTGCTACTGAAAATCTTATTTTTAATGGCAAAAATGGCTTTATTCTTCGTAGCTTCAATGTTAAAAAATTAGCTTCTGTATTAAATGCAACTTTACAAAATATTCATGAACTTAAACCCAAGTTTGCTGAATACAACCAAAAATGGACATTAGAAAATGGCTTATTTATACACACAGTAACTAAATTTGAACAAACAGTGAAAAAATTGTTACAAAAAAAATCATAAAATGAAGTAAAGGTAAATTTTGTCCGTTTTTATTGAAGTTCTATCACAATGATACAAGCATACAACAGAATTACAAAAATAAAAAACGTATTCAATAACCAATGATTTTTGTATTTTCCAAGCTCTTTTTTACTGTTGAGTATCAATAAACTGACAGCTACCATCGGCATAAATAACGAACCAAATAAACTATATAGAACAAGTAAAATCTGTGCTTTTTGAACTAAAAATATCATTGCAGTCAGTATCATGAAAATCTGGAAGTACCTGTATACGGTTGTGTTTGTATATGAAGTATTCCGCTCTGTATTTTGCTTTTTAAGTAAAAAATATCCATCAGCAAAAAAATATGGTACACTTTGCCATACTCCTAACATAGAACCAATTACAGCCGCATAAAATCCTGATATAAAGAAGTATTTACCTATATCTTGTCCCATTAAAGCACCTACTTTTTTGAAAGCAATTTTAGCAGACTCTTCGGATTCCGCTGTTATTCCGTGTGGACGCAATACATGGGCTACAATGTATAAAATACATATTCCGAATAATCCTGAAATGATATATCCCGTAGCTAAACTGATTTTTGTATGATTAAAATAAGATAAATTATTCCAATTTTTTTCTTTTATCCAATAGCTGAATGATAAAAGTGTAACAGTTCCTCCAATTCCACTGATAATGGCTAATATAACCACAGGTTTATCCAGAGGGAAACTTTGCATTTCAATAGCAGGCGATACAGGTTCTACTCTAAAACAGCATAAAAGAATAGTTAAAAACATAAATCCTACGATAAAAGAAATAGCTTTTTCAAACCATTCAAAACGAATAAAACGTACTAAAATCCAGCCAAGAATACCATGTAAAGCCGCATAGATAGCATTATTGTATTTTGTGTTATCATGTAATTTAGGCACATCAAACTGATTGATAGCCATACCACAAGCCCCCATCAACGCCGCAGATACTAGTATCGTCCATATTAAAAAATAGCTAATGAATATCCATTGCACAGGTTTAGGGAATGAAGTCAACCATGTTTCTAGTAACGTTTTACCTGAAAAAAGTTGCCATTTTGCCATACCTGCGGTAAGTAAGTATTTAAGCAACGCACCCAGTACGATTGCCCATAAAATGCTTGTACCAACCGCTGTTCCTGCCCAAGTTGCTCCAAAAAAATCACTTGCACCTATGCCCGTAGCCGCTAATAAAATTCCGGGTAAAACTATTTGGACATATTTTTTAATCTCAGGCATATTTTACCATGTTTCACCTGAATACCATTCTTTATACATCACATAGTTATCTGCACTTTGCTGTAAAAAGGCAATGGCTTTATCATCTAATTGCTTTTTAAAGGTAGCAGGATTACCTGCAAATAAACTTCCCTCGGGAACTTCGGTATTGGGCAACACCACTGCGCCTGCGGCAATAATGCTGTTTTTTCTTATTACTGCACCATCTAATACTTTTGCTCCCATACCAATAAGTACATTATCCTCAATCACGCATCCATGCACAATAGCACCGTGTCCAATAGATACATTATTCCCAATAGTAAGAGAAAACTTTTTGTATGTACAATGTAAAATAGCTCCATCTTGAATATTAGTTCGGTTTCCTATGCGAATGCTATGTACATCACCACGTATTACTACATTAAACCATACACTACATTCATCACCTATTACAACATCTCCCAAAATAATGCTATTTTCTGTAATAAAACAATTTTTGCC
>CALIZB010000038.1 GCA_938028625.1 uncultured Bacteroidia bacterium
TTAGTACCTATCGGACAATGGGCAATAGAATGGATAGAACGCTATCTTAAAGAGGTGAGAGCAAAACAAAAAATAAAGCCCGAAGCTCAAAATATTCTTTTTCTAAACAGAAACGGTAATAAACTCACCCGTGTAATGGTATTTTATATTATCAAGGAAAGTGTAAAACGGGCAGGAATTCAGAAAAATATTAGTCCGCATACACTACGGCACTCTTTTGCTACGCACCTTGTGGAAAACGGTGCAGATTTGCGTGTGGTACAAGATATTTTAGGACATGCGTCTATTACTACTACAGAGATTTATACTCATACTGACACTTCTTTTTTGCATCAAGAATATAAAAAATACCACCCGCGTACTTCCAACAAATAAAAAAGCTACTCCGTAGAGTAGCCGTTTACCATTCACCTATGTTATGTTTTTATGAGAACTATCGCAATACAAATTTTATAGGAACATTCATTCTTACTAGTACTTTTTTACCGTTTTGTTCGCCTGCACTCCACTTGGGCATAGATTTAATTACACGAAGTGCTTCTTCATCACAACCCCCACCTATGCCTTTCATAACTTTGGGTTCAGTAACATTACCTTCTCTATCTACCACAAACGTAACAAACACTGTACCTTTTATACCTGCTTCTTTTGCCATAGGAGGATATTTTGTATTTTCTGCTATGTATTTAATCATGGCGGCTTCGCCACCAGGAAAACAAGGCATTTTTTGGATAATAGTATAAACCGTATTATCTACTTCTTCCTGAATAACTTGTTTAGTTTCCTGTTTAGGTTCTTCTTTTACCTCATCAACTACGTTATTATTATCACCGACTTGTGTTTTTTTACCTGCTTCTACGTCTTTTTCAATTTCTTCAATAGCTGGGGGAGGGTCATTGACTTCTTCTTTTTTAATTTCAGGAATAGTGAATTTGATAGTATTTTTTACAGGAGGAGGGGGTTCTACGGGAGGAGGGGGTGGAAGTTCTTCGTTTAACGCAGGAGGAGTTTCAAGGTTTACTTCTGTGATAGCAATCTGTTTTTTTTCAGGCAGGGCAGATTTTATCATAGCCATAATTTTGGGCGTCATGAAACCTAATACAAAGATACCTGTGGCTATCAACAAAGCTGTAAGTAAACTACGCTGATAATTTTTTCTTAATTGATACGCACCATAATCCTGATTACGGGTATCAAAAACCATGTCTAGCCAGGTTTGAATAAAAATATCTACTTTTTGAATGCTGGTTTTTGGATTAAAATAAGATGTGTTTGTTTTCATGCACGTATATTACATGAAAGCAAAAAAGGTAAATAAAAATTTGTTCAGATACCAGAATATATTCAAAATCGCTTTCTTATATCATAAAATTATTCCCAGCGTATCGCTTTACCTTGTTTTTGCAAGAGTCTTCCGTTTTCGTAGCTTAATATTCCATTTACCCATACAGCCATAATGCCTTCCGAAAACTGATTGGGATTGGATACATTTGCTTTACCATTTATTCTTTCAGGGTCAAATAGAACTACATCTGCCCATGCACCGTCAACTATTCTTGCTCTATCCGAAAGGGGCTGTGGGACAACTTTTTGCGGTAGAACGGTCATTTTTTCAATCATTTTCTCCAAAGGAATACCAATTTTTAGCCCATGTTTTATGCTAGTAGCAAAACAGCCTGCCCCGCGCGGGTGAGAGTTTGCGTTAGGTTCGCTTTCTATACCGCCGTCTGAACCTATCATACAAAAATCCTCTTTTAAGGCTAAATCAACGGTTTTTTCCAAAGGTAGAGTACCTTCGGGTACAGCTACTAATTTTACCGTTTTACGATATTTAGCAAAAGACTCTGCGGTAAGTCTTTCTCCTGTTCCTACTACTTGTAAATCTTGATAGGTCAAGCCATATCTCTCTTGCCAGCCCGCATCAAAACGCTTAGAATGAATATACGTTGCCCAATAAGAATATGGATATACGCAAGTAGTAATTTCAAGTCCTTTTTGCACTCCACTACGGATAATTTCTAATGCTTTGGTCATATTGAATGTTCCTCCCGTAGAGTGCAAGTGGTCTATATGCACGCGTACTCCTGTGCGTTCTGCCAATAAAATAGCTTCTTTTACACCTTCTAATTCTTGTTCTTTTGATGAATATCGCAAATGTAAAAACAAGGTTCTGTTATATTTCTTGGCAATTTTTGCATATTCTAATACTTCTTCAAATGGAGTAGGTTGATATTCTATGCTATGAGAAACGCCTAATGCACCTTCTTCTAAACATTGTTCTACTTTTTTATATCGTTGTGCAAGAGTAGGATACTGGTTGCGGATATTCATTACTTTGGCAGAAACTCCATAGTTGATATAATGTTGCTTTTGGGAAAAAGTGTCATAGTAAGATTTAACTTCATGTTGTCCGCCGTGCATTTGCAAAGCGGTAGTAACTCCGTCAGTAATTTTGTATTTTTCTACAATTAAGTAGGTTTGTTGTGGGTTAGCACTGTTATCACATAGGATATCAATAAAACCAGGTGAAAGTACTTTATTTTGTGCATCATAAGTCTGTTTTGTAGTATAATTTTCTACTTCATTGATTACCAAGCGACCTGCTTCATTGATACCTATATTCATATTTTGCCATTTATTTTGATAGAATACTTTGGCATTGATAATTTTACAGACAAGCGTTTTTTCCTGTATGCGTATGCGCGGAAATACAAATGCTCCTGTCGTAACAGCTGTAAATTGTGTTAAAAAATTTCTTCGTGAGATTTTCATATTATAGTTCCCTTAACACCGCATAGACCGTTGCTCCCACAGCTTTGAGTGTATTTTTGTCAATATTAGACATATTATCTCTTTGAGTATGCCAATATTCAGGAAAACCTTTAGGTCTACTGGGATTATGGTCAATAATGTCAATGGCAGGAATATGTGCCAAAGTATGAATATACAAATGGTCGTCAGTTACACCACCACCTTTTTCATTGAGAAAATAAATGCCATAGCCTAATTGTGCGGCTTTATTCCAGATTTTATCTACCAAAGCACGCGCAACTTCATCAGAAACTTGCTCACGATAGAAAGTAGCATTCTTTCCGCCTACCATATCCAATACTATGGCGTATTCGGCTGTATAGTCTTTTACATGAGGATTTTTTGCCCAATACTGACTACCTAAACAATAAGTGTCTTCTTTTTCAGGTTTATAGTTATCAGGTGCGCCGTAATCTTCTACATCATTAAGCAGAATATCCACACCGATATTTTGAATAGGATATTGTTTGAGTAAACGTGCGATTTCTAATAAAACCGCAACACCACTTGCACCGTCATTAGCACCGAGTACAGCTTTGAATTTGTCTTTATCATCTTGGTCAGTAAAAGGGCGAGAGTCCCAATGGGCAGTAAGTAAAATTCTCCGTTTCTGATTAGGATTGAATACACCTATAATGTTGTGCAAAGGTAAAGAAGTACCATTGTAGACAGTTACAGTAGCTTTTTGTTCATATACCTTGTCTGCATAACGGGACATAACACTAACTAAATATGCTCCACAGAGATTATGGGCAGGTGTATTAGGCACACGCGCCCCAAAACTGACTTGTTTTTCTAAAAACATGTACGCAGAATCCGCATTGAATTCTCCTGTGTAAATAGTTTTTACTTCATTTTTACTTTCATTATTGTTGTCATTTTGGTTGTTTTCGGTGTTCTTGCCTTTACCACAACTTGTTACAAGGATGGCTGTACCTAAAAAACAAAGTAAAATAAAAGCGATGTGGATTATATTTTTCATAACTTATGGGGTTAAACGGTTATAATGACGAGCAAAAGGTATAGTTTCTCTAACATGGTGTAAACCTGCAATATAAGCAACCAAACGTTCTAATCCTAGTCCAAAACCTGAATGCGGTACAGAACCAAATCTGCGCAAATCCAAATACCATTCAAAAGCACTCATAGGCAAGTTATGTTCATGAATTTTTTGAATAAGCACTTGCTCGTCAGTTTCACGTTCTCCGCCACCTACAATTTCACCGTATCCTTCGGGAGCTAATACATCTACGCCCATAGCCCAGCGACTATCTTTGGGGTCGCGCTTCATATAAAAGGCTTTTACTTGATGCGGGTATCTATGAACCATAATAGGCACTTCAAAATGGCGAGTAATAACTGTTTCATCACTTCCCCCAAAATCGTTACCTAATTCAAATTCTTTGGCAGATTTCATCCATTGTGGAATATTTCGTATGCTTTCTTCTAAATCTTTTAGTTGTGTATGTATTTCTTGCATTCTGCGGTCTATTTCTGCCTTGCGTCCTTTTTTGGCGCCACCGTGTTCCTGTTGTAAAGTTTTCTGTTCTTGTAACAGTGCTTCTGTGGTTGTTTTTGCATTGTCCAAGTCTTTTTGCAATAGCTCCTGACTTTTATCAGATTTGAGTAGTTTTACCGCTTCCTCATACGTCATACGGATAAAAGGCTGTTCTACTAATTTTTGCAATTTTGTTGTATCTCTATTGAGTAATTTTAATTCAGTTTGACAATCTTTGAGTACAGCTTGAGTAATATATTTAAGCATGGACTCTATCAAATCCATGTTCATTTCTAAATCATAGAAAGCCATTTCGGGTTCAATCATCCAAAACTCGCTTAAATGCCTGCGGGTTTGAGATTTTTCTGCTCTGAATGTAGGACCGAAAGTATAAATTTTACCCATTGCCATTGCCATAGCCTCACCGTACAACTGCCCTGACTGCGAAAGATATGCAGGAACTCCATAATAATCTGTTTCAAACAAAGTACTTGTACCTTCGCAAGCATTTCCTGTAAAAATAGGTGCGTCCATTTGCACAAATCCTTGTTCCTGAAAAAACTGATGTATCGCAAAAATAATACGGTTACGTACACGCATAATTGCCCACTGACGAGGGGTACGCAGCCACAAATGCCGTAAATTCATTAAAAAATCTACGCCGTGTTCTTTGTGGGTAATCGGATAATCTTTTACAATCTGATACACTTCTAATGTCTGAACCTGGATTTCAAAAGGAAACCTGTCCCTGTGATTAGGAACTACTTTGCCTGTAACTTTAACCGAACTTTCTTGTGTGAGTTGTTCTGCTATATTCCAGCTTTCTTCATCTACATCTTGCTGACTAACAACTACTTGACAAAATTCAGAACCATCACGGAGTACAAGAAACTTAATGCCTTTACTTTCGCGAATGTTATACACCCAGCCCTGTAAGGTTACTGTGCTTCCCTCATGTTTGGGTAAATCAATAATATTTGTGTTCATTGGTGCAAAAATAGTAGTTTCTACCAAAAATCAGGTAAAAATTTAACGACATAGGAGCAGGTAACAAGGACGTTACCTATTTTCTGCTGTTCCACTGCAAATTTACTTATTTTGTATGTCCCTTATCCGTATTATGCACAATATCCCGCAAATACGAGTTCTGTACTCAGGGTAATACAATATTTTTTATTCTGAAACCACAAAGGATTGCTTTTGGTTATTTCCTATAATAACCCAGTATCTACCTTTGTTTAAATGATTTAGATTTAGTTCTATATGGTTGATACCAGGATATATGGTTACTGTGTTTTGCATAATTGTTTTACCCAAAGCATCAATTATGCGTACAGGCATTGACTGGGCTGCTGTTCCGTAATAATCTATATTTAACATGCTTCCCTGAGATAAAGGATTAGGGTACAGACTAATTATTTTATTTGTGTTATCTGTAATAATGGCAGAAAGCACATTGGAGTATATGCTATGACCATCTTTGTCTGTAGCGACTATACGGTAATACAATATTTTGTTTTTCTCTGCATTTTTGTCGATATGTTCATTTGTAATACAGTTAACAGCTATTTTGTTAAAAGAAACACCGTCTGTACTTTTTTCAACACTTACGGAATACGCGCCATTTAAGTCACTTAATTTCCATCTTACAAGTACATCATTTTCTGAAACGTTAACTGAGAACCCTTCAAATTTGACAGCCAATGGTAGACAAGGTGAGTCACACGAACTTAAATTTATGGAAGCAAGAAAATTCGTTCCTCCTGCTAGTATTTCACCTGCTGAACCAATTTTTACATCATATACAGGATTACCCACAGCATAGGTAGAAAGTAAAGTTAAACTTGCGTTATATTTCAGTACAGATGAACCTGTGCCCACATATATATTATCACAGGCATCAATTACTACCCTGAGTTGTTTCCTGCTGCTCCGCCAGTTATGGCTACACTGCCCATCAAGGCACCTGTGGCTAAGTTTCTTTTATACAGTGTCCCGCCATTAGTATGCACAAAAAAGTTATTTCCTACGGCTAATCCATTGTAGCTGGCAATATAATAGGGTGTGTATGTAGGGCTGTAATATGCCATTCCATGAGCTATAGTTATGGTATACTGTGTTACCATTGCAGAATTCAGTTTGGTTATATAATTGTCTTGAGAAGCAATATAAATGTCTCCTGTGGGAGAAACAGCCATACAGCGGGGTTCTTGGCTATGTATCACAGAGGGCAAAACTGTTGTGGTTAATAGGTTTCCTGTAGCCTGGTCAATAGTAGAGATATAATTGTCAATACTTGCAGATGACCTCGTTCCTGCTATATAGAGTATGTTAGTACTACAATTAACCGCTCCTGTCCACATCTCGTGAAAAACAGTAGGGGTATTGGTATATACCACTGTACCCGCAGTACTGACACGGGTAACACTGCCCCCATAGCTTGGTGTTACTCCCCACCCTGCGGTAATAAAAGACTCCCCTGCACTATTGACCGCAAAATCTCCGTAGCATATTCCTGCTCCGTAGGGTGTGTTGCATGTCCATAATGCCGTACCAAGAGCATTTCCATTTTTACCTATGTTTGTAGAACTTACCTCTACACCTTATAAAAATATGTGTTGATTATCAGATTATTCCCAAAACGCGCATAATCACTATCATAAAGCAAAGCTATAAAAATTCGGGCTATTTTACAGACAAAAACTGTATTTTTGAAATATGAATATAGGCGTGTATTTTCCTTATGGTATAAGCAATTTTGAGATATTAACCCAAAATGACTACATATTTGTAGATAAAACCCA
>CALIZB010000039.1 GCA_938028625.1 uncultured Bacteroidia bacterium
GATAACGCAAATAAAGCATAATACTCCACATAGTTCCGCGAACCAAAACTACACCCAAAGTTAAATGTCCACCAACAAGAATATATGTATGTAATGATTAACCATGTTATACCTAATACATATCCATCTCGTTTTTTAACATATATCATGTTTATTGTACCTGCTAAAATTAAAAACATTAACGGTGTAAATAAAAAAAGTCCATTATTAGGACAAAACAAAAATTTTAATAGCTGTGGTTTTAGCCAATTAAATCCTTCTTTTTGGTAAGAATAGCATATAAAAGTGCCGCAAGCATATTTCCAATACATCAATTGAGGCATAAAAATGATTATGACAGATAAAATACAGTATAAAATATATTCTTTTCGTAACGCAAACAAGGTATTTATCCTATTTTTTATCTGTGATAGGTGATTAATATCTAATAGCAAATAGGTTAAAGCGATAAAAATACCATTTGTATAACGTGTTAAAATAATTCCTCCAACTATAAAACCTAAAATAATGCTCTCTAAACGTGTAATTTTAGACAGAAAACCTGTTTTTTTTAATAAAAATAAATACACACTAAATAAACAAAAACTGTAAATATGGGACATTCCGCCCTCTCGCACAGCATAATAAAAAACATTTGTCCCTAAAAAAATGGTTAACAAAGTAAACATAACTACTTTATCTGTATAATAATGCCTTAAAAAAGAATACAAAAACAGCATTGCTATCCAAAAATATACTAAACCTGCTAACGCAACCATTTTATGATGATAAATAGAAAAACCTGCTATACCCTTTGGTGCAATAGCATATAAACCCTCTGCGCATAAATAAAAAGGTAATTGCATTAAAGCTACGGTGTACGGATATTTTGTATATACTTTGTTATCTTGTATCGTGAAACCTAATCCTGTTTTATTGCTAATGTCTTGTTCAATAAATGTATCGCTTTTTACATGATAATTAAAAACAAAAGGCAGATACACATAATATCCTGCCCTATCTGCCCATATTTCTCCATAATAACTGAAAGTATTTTTATGTTGATGCCATAAATAAAAGAAAATCCCTGAAATAAAAATTATTATTCCCATAAAAATGCGCCTATAAGAGCTTGACATCATAGTTATACTTTTATTTTTACAAAAGTAAAAAGTTTTGGAAAATTAGAAATAATTTACTTCACTCTCAATGATATTTGCATAATTCTAAAACGGTTTATATTTAATGAAAAGAGTTAATAATTAAAATTTGATTTAACCTTATTTCATTCTTATCAAAAAATTATATTTTTGCATATACATTACCACGTATGCGAATAGTATTGGCATTAAGTTTTATATTTTTATCTGTAATAGTTCTTGCTCAGCCCCAGTTTGCCGCAGATTATAAGGAAGCTAAGTATTACGAAGATTTGGAAGATTATTCAAGTCTGCTCAAAGTTTATGAGAAGATATGCCAAAAAGATACTGCCAATGCACTCATTAAATACAAAATAGGTCAGGTATATGCAGAAAAACTGAAACAGCCCGAGAAAGCTATGCCCTATTTCATTTCAGCAGCTAAATCGGGTGGTAAAAACATAGAAGCCCGTTTATATTATACGGTGGGGAATTATTACAAAAGTCAAGGTAAGTTTCAGGAAGCCCTGTACATGTTTCAGAAATACCTTGTTACATCTCCTATTAAAGATGTAACCACCGTAGATGCCGAGAAATCTGTAAAACATTGCAAAACAGGTATTCAGCTCTTAAAACGCCCTATAACTGCTACTACAACCAATATGGGTACAGATATTAATTCTCCCCAAGAAGACAACCATATCGTCATTGCCCCTGATGAAAGTTTTATTTTATTTGCTTCCAACAGACCTGACAAAAACACCGCACAAGCAGGTTCAGGTACAGATATTTTTATGGCAAGACGTGTAAGTGGAGTAAAATATGCTAATCCTGTACGCTTGCCTGCACCTGTAAACACTAACGGATATGATATTCCTCTCTGTTTAATGCCTGACGGGAAAACGCTGTACATTTTTAATTCTCTGAAAAATAACGGAGATATTTATGTAACTACATTAGACCCTGTTACAGGTAAATGTAGTACCCCTGAACCTTTACCTTCTACCATTAACACTCCTGATAACTATGAGGGTGATGCTACTCTCTCACCTGATGGTAAAATGATTATTTTTACCAGTGATAGAGAAGGCGGCATCGGCGGAAAAGATTTGTACATTGCTTTTAAAGATGAAAAAGGCGAATGGAAACCCGCACAACTTATGGGTTTTGACATCAATACTGATGGCAATGAATTTGCACCGTTTTATCATGCAGAAACTAAAACCTTGTATTTCAGTTCAGATAAACACCCAGGTATAGGTGAAACGGATATATTCAAGACTACGTTACAACCTAATAACACTTGGTCTGCGCCACAAAATCTTGGTATTCCTATTAACACTTACCGTGATGATGAAGGTTTTGTGATTGCACCCAAAAGTAAAGTGGCTTATACCTGTTCCAGAGGTGATGTAAAAGAAAGAGAAGGTTATCAAGATATTTATCAAATTAACATTCCCAAAGGTCTAGAAGGCTTAAATACGGTTTCTTTTACGGGAGTAGTCAAGGATAAACGTTCTCAAAAACCTTTGGAAGCTCATATTATTGTGGAAGATATTCAAGCTAAACAACGTATTACAGAACTTAACACAGACCCTGTAGATGGTTCTTATACTATTATTCTTGCCCCAGGTAAAGAATATGCTATTTCCATTACTGCACCAGGGTATCTTTTTACTTCGGATAATGTTATTATTCCTGCTGACAGCAAAGCCCAAGAAGTCACCAAGAACCAGTTTTTAATTCCTATTTCAAAAGGAGAAAAAGTTACTTTGAATAATATATTTTTTGACACAGGAAAATCAACCTTAAAACCTCAGTCTATTTTGGAACTTAACCGTGTGGCTGCACTCATGCAGGCCAATCCGCGTATGAAAATACAAATTAACGGACATACAGACAATCAGGGTGATGAAAAAGCTAATCTTATTTTATCCGAAGAGCGTGCTAAAGCAGTAATGGAGTATTTAGTTAAGGCAAATATTGCCCATGACCGCATACAGACCAAAGGATTTGGACAATCTCAACCCATAGCAGATAACGCTACCGAAGAAGGCAGAAAACTCAACCGAAGAACTGAATTTGAGATACTAGAAAACTAAAACATAATAAAGAGATAATCAAAAAAATGCTATTTTTGCACTGTTGTGCCAAAATTAGCTCACGAAGATGTTCTGTTTTTGCTTATTCAAATCAGTATATTGCTTATCACAGCAAGAATTCTGGGAGAAGTTGCACGGAGATTCAGACAACCTACTGTAATAGGAGAACTGTTTGCAGGAATTATTATAGGACCTACCCTCATCGGGGGGTTATTTCCTGATTTTATAGAATGGTTATTCAAAACGCATAAAAACGCTTATATTGCTTATGACGGTTTAACTTCCGTAAGCATGGTTTTTTTAATGTTTGTAGCAGGCATGGAAGTTGAATTTGAAAATATTATCAAAAGGGGCAGGGTTTCTCTGATAATTACTGCCACAGGAACACTTATACCGTTCTTTATAGGTTTTGGTGCGGGTTGGTTTGCGTATCCTTTTTTAAACGTCAGCACAGATAAGATACTGTTTGCCATGTTTGCAGGTACAGCACTTTCCATATCTGCTTTGCCTGTAATTGCCAAAATTCTACTGGATTTATCTCTTATAAAAACAGACTTGGGCAGTATTGTCATTGCTTCTGCTACTCTTTCTGATATTATTGGATGGCTTTTATTATCTGTTATTTTAAGCAACATTGGCACATCACATCATCAATACAGCATAGGATTTACTTTTTTAATGACTATTTTATTTACAGTAATCACTTTAACAGCAGGCAGGTGGGCAGTAAACAAACTTTTACCATTATTCAGGCAAAATTTTGCAGGGCAAGGGGGTGTAATTACTTTTGCTTTGAGTACTTGTTTCAGTGCGGCGGCATTTACAGAATACATTGGTATTCATGCCTTATTTGGGGCTTTTGTAGTAGGTATTGCTTTCGGAGATTCTGCTTATTTCAGTGAAAAATCTCGTGAAATTATTTATCAGTTTGTTACCAATATTTTTGCACCTCTTTTCTTTGCTTCGGTGGGATTAAGAGTAAATTTTATTGCCAATTTTGACATGGTTATTGTATTTGTAACGGTTTGTGTTGCTTTTATATCCAAATTTGCAGGTTCTTTTATAGGAGGGTACATTTCAGGGCTAAAAAGCTATCAAGCCCTTGCGGTAGGTGCAGGACTAAATGCGCGTGGTGCGATGGAAATTATTCTCGGGCTTATGGCTTTGGAATACAAAATCATTGATGAAAAAATATTTGTCGGATTAGTGGTTATGGCACTCATTACCAGTATGACCAGCGGAGGACTGATGAAATACTTCATCAGAAAACAACAAAAAACGACTGTTTTATCCCATGCTAAACCTGTAGGAGAAGAAACTCCGTCAGGTGTTTGAGATATACCATTTAAGTATTTTTTCCATCCAATAAGGTATGGAGAGATTGGCAGGTGTTCCTTCAGGTACTTTTTCCAGTAAGGTTCTGATGTTTTTTAACAACATATCTAATTCATCGTTATAATTCTGCCAGGTATCGTTTTTGAAATGGAGCAGAATATTCAGAAAGTCCTTCATAAAAGGCACTTCATGCCGCTCAAAATATGGTGTAGCTTTTGGATAATAGTCAATAGCTTCCTTTATTTCTCCTATAATACAAAGATACATTACTTTTAAGGCATACAGGTCTTCAATACGAAAAGTAGATTCCAGAATATCGGGTTTTTTTTCTACTTCTTTTATGTATTCAAAAAACTGTTTTTTAAAGAAATCCGTGTTTTGTGGCGGAATATCCGGGAATCCCGCGGAATAAACCGCAACCAACTGGGTATAAGCATATATCAGACGGGTTTTTTTATTATTTTTTCTTAAAAACTGAATATACTCTTTTACTGTTTCTATGGCTTCCTTGTACGCATTAGCCGCACACTGTATATAAACACGGTTGGTGTACAATGCTTCTGAACTGGGAATATTTCCTTGCTGAACATCAGTCCATATTTCATCAGAAACAGAAAGTGCTTGCTGATACCGTTCTAAACGGCATAAAAATAGTTTCCACTGAAATTTTATAGCAAATTCGGTTTCATGGATATAATTTGCCCTGTATACCACAAGAGGAATATAAGGATTCTGCTCATGTATGGCAAAAAGTTCTTTGAAGTTTTTTTCTGTAATCCGAAAATCTTTTGAGGAGGGGTCATGTACCTTTGAATTGACAAAAGTATAATGATAGACCATACTAAAACGGGGATACTCCTGCATTTTTTTAGCTCTTTTTTTCATGTCCAAAAGAACACTTTTTGCACTCTCAAATCCAAACTCTATAATATTCTGGTAGGCTGTCCGTACATCTTTTTTGTGCATTTCCCACTCATGTAACAGGTCTGCGGCTTTTTTCCATTCCTCTATCCAGGGTAAAACTTCATTTTTTGTTCTAAATATCTGATAATAATTAATCACTCCTTCAATTACAGCAGGCATCAGTTCAAAGATATTACGGCTTTTCAAGGTTTGATATAAAGCCGTGAGTTCAGGCAAAAGTTCTTGAAAATCATTTTTTTGAATATTATGACGCAGTTTAAGCCATATTTTTTCCTCTTCGGTTAAGGTTTCCTCTTTGGGTACAAGCAGAGAGGGTTTTTGTATGCTTTCTGTGATTTTTTTTCGTAATTTAAAGAAACGATTTTCTATTACTTTGTATTCTGTATTTTCTAGTTCGTTCTTATAAATATAAGCTATCAGTTTAGACTGCTCTATAAAAGTATCACTTTTCGCATTTTCTAAAAAATCCAGACATTGTTTGGCTTTGGGAGAATTGACAAAAATATCTTTCAGGCTTTGTTTTTCTGCCACAGACAAGTTTTGATACCACTTCAATAAGTTTTTAGGTGTACTCATAGATATATTCAGCAAGGTATAAAAAATATGAACTCACAAAAATAAACAAATTGCAATGTCTGATATACATTTGAAAAAAGTGATGTTTAAAACCTATACAACATAAAATTTAACGGTATAGCACTTGTTTCTATACCTACACTATGAAAAAGTCCATTCAGTATATTCTGGTCATTTGTGTAGCAGTATTCTTTACTGCCTGCAAAAAAGAAAAAAACAATACCTCCAATAACAATGGGGGTGGAAGCGGAAACGCTCAAAAAGAAAACATGCTTATCATTGAAAATGGCGGGCTAAATGTTAATCCTGACCAGGCAGTGAGCTATAAAGCACGTTTGGTGAATAAAGATGGAAGCACTGTAACCCCCAGTTCTTTAACATGGTCTACGAGTAACAATGATGTTGTTGTAATCAATTCAGCAGGGGTTGCCACACTTAAAGCCACAGGTTTGGTTACAGTTACAGCCACTGCTACGTACAACGGTGCTACTTTTACCGCTACTGCACCCTTGCAAATTTCTGCGCCTAGTGTGTTTGCTGTAGCGCCTGGTGCATGTTTAATGTTTGTAGGCGAGAGTTTACAACTTAATCCTGTATATCTTAATGCGAGTAGTAGCCCCAGCTATTCTTACAGTGTAGATAATAGTAATGTAGCAACCGTAAGCGGTACAGGTTCTGTAAGTGCAGTAAGCGGAGGCTCTGCTACCATTACCGTTACCGCTAATACCAGTGCAGGTTCAGCCCAAGTTTTAGTGCCTGTATTAGTAATAGGTGTGCCTGACGTAGTTTTACCCGTAGTACGTGTAGATGTTACCCCTGATGCAGAAGACATTTTTAGGGGAGATACCAAACAGTTTGTTGCTAAAGCCTATAACGGAAACAATCAAGAAGTTACAGGAGAAACCTTTACATGGTCTGTGGAAGACCCCAGTATTGCGAGTATTAGCAGCAGTGGTTTAGTTACAGGATTAAAAATTGGAGAAACCAAAGTACGTGCTGTAACCAGAGGAATTATTGGTGAAGCTACCTTAACTGTAAATCCAGATACTGTAGTAATCATCAGTCCTTTTATGGCAACCATAGCACCAGGTAATAGTTTACAATTTAATGCTCAAGCATATAACGCTAAAACAGCAACTTTATTATCAGGTATCACTAACTTTAAATGGGAAATTCCTAATTATCCGCTTCCTGGTTTTGAGATATTTAATATTGGTACAGTAAGTCCTACGGGTCTAGTAAGTGTTAATTCCAGCGCTATACCCGGTATAAGTTCGTTTGTAATTGCCTACATAGGTAATAATCCTGATTATGGCAGTGTAGCACCAATAATGGTGGGCTTCTGACGTAAAAATACGCATAAGGGTAGATGATGGGGGCTGAATGCACCCTGTTTTATTTGTATTCCATTAAAATCTGATAACTTTGTTGTCTATTTGAACTTGTTTATGAAATTTATTTGTATTGGTAGAAATTATGCGGAGCATGCCAAAGAACTAAATAATCCGCTACCGTCTGAACCTGTTATTTTTATTAAGCCCGATACAGCATTATTACAGAATAAAGGTACTCTGTACCTTCCTGATTATTCTAATGATGTACATTATGAAATAGAACTCATTTTCAAAGTTTGTTTAGAAGGTAAGTTTATTCAACCTGAATATGCACTTAGATATGTAAATCAAATTAGTGTAGGAATAGACTTTACAGCAAGAGACGTACAAGAAGAGTGTAAAAAGAAAGGTTTGCCTTGGACAAAAGCTAAATGCTTTAATGGTAGCGCTGCGGTAGGTGAGTTTATTCCTTTATCTGATATAACCGATTTAAAGAACATTAGTTTTGAATTGTATCAAAATGGTCAGGTAAAACAACAAGGCAATTCTGCTATGATGCTCTTTGATGTACCTGCTATTATCAGCTATATTTCTACGATTATGACACTTAAAAAGGGAGATATTGTTTTTACAGGTACACCCGCAGGTGTGGGCAGAACTGTGGCCAAAGATACTCTTACAGGATACCTCATGGGCAGAAAACTGTTAGAAATACAAGTTCAGTAGGCAATATCTGAATAAGTATCATTTATTACATGTCTAAAACCTTTTTATAAAAATTTGGAACTATGAACGTGTTCAAACATGTTATTTATGTGCTTTTTGTGCAAAAAGCGTTTCATAATAGTAATAAGCACAAAGGTTAAAGGTGAATAGATAAAGGTTTTACAGCGGCGTAGAAGGCCGCTGTTCTTATTAGTATCCTGTTCCTTCTTGTAATTTTGCAGTATTTTCAGCTAAACGAAGTTGTTCTAATAGTTCGGTAAGATTTCCGTCTAATACATCTGTAAGATTATAGACGGTATAGTTAATTCTGTGGTCTGTGATACGGCTTTGAGGAAAGTTATACGTTCTAATTTTAGCAGATCTATCTCCTGAGCTAACCATAGTTTTGCGTTGTTTAGCAATAGCTTCTTCTTGTTCACGTACTTTTTCTTCATAGAGTTTTGTACGGAGTATTTGCATAGCTTTTTCACGGTTACCGAGTTGTGTTCTCTCTGTTTGACACATAACTACCGTACCTGTTGGAATATGTGTAAGAATTACTTTGGTTTCTACTTTATTTACATTCTGACCACCTGCACCTCCGCTTCGGGCTGTTTCCATTTTTACATCACTTTCTTTAATTTCTACATCAACCTCTTCGGCTTCGGGTAATACAGCTACGGTAGCTGCTGAGGTGTGTATGCGTCCTGAGGTTTCTGTTTTAGGCACGCGTTGTACTCTATGAACTCCTGATTCAAATTTAAGAATGCCATATACATCTTCTCCTGTAATGTTAAGAATAATCTCCTTAAATCCTCCTGCTGTACCTTCAGTAAAGTCCACCACTTCTATATTAAATCCTACTCTCTCCGCGTATCTTTGATACATTCTAGCTAAATCGCCTGCAAATAAAGATGCTTCGTCTCCGCCTGTACCTGCACGAATTTCCATTATTACATTTTTTGAGTCTTGCGGGTCCTTGGGTATAAGCATTTCTTTAAGTTTTTCTTCTAACGCAGTTTGCGTTTCTGTAAGTTGTACAATCTCTTCTTTGGCAATTTCACGAAGCTCTTCGTCAGATTCTGTTTCTAATATGTTTTTGCTATTTTGCAGGTTAGAAATTATAAGTTCATATTCTTCTATAACCGTTACAATTTTAGACAAATCTTTGGCCTCTTTATTGAGTGTTTTGAAGCGTTTCATATCCGCAATTACGTCAGGGGCAGAAAGCATACTTTGTACTTCCTGATACCGTGCCTTTATTTTTTGTAATTTCTCTAACATAAATCAATACGGTGCAAAGTTATGAATTTAATACAGTATATTAAAACACAAAGAAGGTCTTCTGACCTTTCTTTGCTTGTAATTTGGATATAAAAGTGAGTGTGTATAAACAGCTTTTTCAATTTATACCATAAATCCGATACGGTTACCTTTGATAGATTCGTCCATTTTGAACTCTTCTACGTCTTTGAGGGTAACGATATTCATCACTTCGGGTTTTCGTTGGTCTGCGGGTAAATTTGCTAATCTTAAATGCTGGTTTTTGATTACTTTTTCAATAATTTTTCTGACCAAACGGGCATTACCAAAGTTTTTATCTCTGTATTTGTAAGCATTTTCAAGATATGTTTTTAGATGTAATTTTGCCGCACTATCTAATTCTAAGTTCTCTTCTTTGAGTAGGTTTTGTGCAATAGTAAAGAGTGCGTCAGGTTTACTATCCTCAAAGTGAAAGGTTCTGTCAAAGCGGGAACTTAATCCGGGGTTTGCCTGCAAAAATTCTTTCATATTTTGTGTATATCCTGCGGCTATAATGATGAATTTGCCTCTGTCATCTTCCATGCGTTTGAGCAAGGTTTCTACGGCTTCTTTGCCAAAATCTCCACCATAACCTGAGGAAGTGAGCGAGTAGGCTTCATCTATAAAAAGTACACCGCCCATAGCTTTGTTAATTTGTTCATTGGTAAGAATAGCGGTCTGTCCTATATATCCTGCTACCAAGTCCTTACGGGTTACTTCTACGAGATGCCCTCTTTCTAGTATTCCGAGTGCTTTGAATATATCTGCGAGTAAGCGAGCGACCGTAGTTTTGCCTGTGCCTGGATTACCTGTAAATACCGTATGTAAAGAGAGATTCCGTACATTTTTACCTGTTTCTCTATAAAAACGTATTAGTTTGACGAGTTCGTTAATATCTTGTTTGATATTTTCCATTCCTACTAACTTATTAACAGCATTGAGAGACTCTGCCAGTAGTTCCTCATCAATAGGAATGTCTACGTATTCTTTTTCTTGTTTTTCAAATATTTTGGCTACATCACTTTTTTGGATAGTAGAAAGTTCTTCGGGGGTTAAATTTTGCAAATCAGGGTGTTGCATCAGCCTGAGTCCCATGTTCATCTTGGACTCATCTATCCATGAGTTTACCAAGCGGGCATTGCCAAAGGTTTTTGTACGTTTTCTGTACGCATCTACAAGCTCTTCATAGAAAAGTTCTTCTGCTTCTTTAGAAAGGCGGATATTTCGTTTTTTACATGCATATTCTGCAATCTGCATGAGTTCTTTGGGCGTGTAATCATCAAAATCAAAGTAATAGTTAAAGCGGGACTTTAATCCTGGATTAGACTCTAAAAACGCATGCATCTCTTCGGGATATCCTGCTACCACTACGGCAAAATCGCAATTTGGGTCAGACATTTCTTTAAGTAATACTTCAATTACTTCTCTTCCGAAGTCTTTGGAGTCTACCTCACCTTTACGGGCAAGCGAGTAGGCTTCATCAATAAATAGGATACCTCCGCGCGCATCATCAATGACTTTTTTAGTTTTTGGGGCAGTTTGTCCAATATATTCTCCTACAAGCATAGCACGGTCTGCGTGTATAACATGTCCGCGTGTAAGCAAACCGAGAGACTTGTATATTTTGCCCAATAATAAAGCAACCGTAGTTTTACCTGTACCTGGATTACCTGTAAATACAGAATGTAAAGTAATTCGTTCATCATCTGCCAAGCCTTTTTCTTTACGAAACTGCAAGAACTGCAGGTACTGTGAGTATTCTTTTACTTTTTTCTTTACCCCTTTAAGTCCTATCATTTCTTCAAGTTCTTTCATGACGTCTTCATTGCTGTCTGTCTGCGCCTTAGGTTTTTGTACTCTTCCTTTGGCATCCAATGTAGGCAAAAAACTACTTACAGATTCGTCATCGCTTTCTATAAACCCATTGCCTACTTCAAAAGGCACTACGGCAACAAGCTGGTCCATAAAAACCACTTCCAGCGTGTATTTTCCGTGATACCAGGTAGGTGCGGTTTCGTGTCCCCAGCCGTCATTAAAGTAAATAGCCTGATAGTTTTCAAACCATTTGAGGTAATGAATATGTCCTTTAAGTTCTCCGGTCTGAGTTCTGAAATTAAAATTTATTTCGCAGGGATAGGATTCTTTACGGTGATTTTCTGCTTTAAATTCAAACCAGATATAGCGTGTGGCTTCACGGTCAAACTGTTTGTAATGTTTTCTGTCAGATTCTGGTATATTTCCTCCTGCGGCTTCGTACAGTTTTATGGAAGTAACTTCAAAATAAGGATTTTCCGTTTCTTTTACCAAACCTATATTGACTACATAAAAATCTACTTTGGCAAGCATGTTTCCTTCTGACCAAGCCTCCCAGCGGTACTCGCCTTTTTTCCACCATGGATTATCATTTCCCCAGCCCTGACGAATATATACTATGTTTTCTGTTTTATACACATCTTTACTTAAATCCATATCACAGATGGAGTCCCCTGTTTTGTTGTTAAAGCATTTAAGATGAAAATCTAAATACCAGTCTTCTTCGTCAAATTTTTTGTTGTAGAAAGAGTATTCCGCATAGATATAAGTAGCTTCCTGCTGGTCAAAGACCACTCTGTATCTTTTTTCTTCCCGGTTCACGGATTCTGGAGATACATATACCTTAAAATCCTTAAAACGCAAGTACTGGTCTATGTTGTTGGTTGTTTTTTTCTTTGCTGCCATTATGTTAAATCCTGATTAAAACTAATAGAAGCACAAAGCTAATAAAAAAATTATTGCTGTCAAATATTTGCTGTAATTCCATACTTATAAGCCACACTGCTGTCATTGATTAAGATTTAGCTGTACCGAAGTGACATTTTTTGATTTCTGAACGTGGAATTCGGATTTAGTATCTTGGTCATTGAGTATCATGCTGTTCGTACCGAAATGACTATATCCAGCTGTACCGAAGTGACCGTTTTCCTGTAGCGTTTTTGGTGGTGATTTTGCTATGTTGCTTTGCCACTACTCAATCACTGTGTGATTTTATTAACTTATACAGATGTTCATGCATAAGTACCCTGTTTTGCTTAATATCATGAGATTTTTTTAAAACCATTTGGCAGAAAAAAGAAAATACACTATGTTTGTAATGTTTTAAGAACATGTAGCGCGTTAATCATGTTATAATACAAAACTTTACAAATTATGGGATTATTTGACAAACAATTTGAAAGCGGTGGCTTTATCATCACAAAAGTAGATGATGTATTAAATTGGGCAAGGCTGTCTTCGCTGTGGCCTATTGGCTTCGGATTAGCTTGCTGTGCTATTGAAATGATGGCAACTATGGCAAGCAATTATGACTTGGATCGTTTTGGAGTGTTCCCCCGTCCTTCACCCCGTCAGAGCGATATGATGCTGGTTGCAGGTACAGTAACTTTCAAGATGGCTGACCGCGTACGCCGCTTATATGAACAAATGCCTGAACCCCGTTATGTGATTTCTATGGGCAGTTGTGCTAATTGTGGCGGTCCTTACTGGGAACATGGTTACCATGTAGTAAAAGGGGTAGACCGCGTAATACCCGTAGACGTTTATGTACCTGGGTGTCCCCCACGCCCTGAGGCTTTAATCGGAGGTATATTAAAATTACAGGATAAAATCCGTAACGAAAGTTTAATGGTACCCAAAGCACTAGCTGACTAATCTCATTTATCTTATAAACCATTTCATTTTACAAAAAACTATGACTGTACAAGAAATTGCTGACGCAATCGTTGCCAAATTTGGTGAAGATGCTATTATAGAAAGAAAATTAGATATTTTACAACCTGCTTTATATCTCAATCCTGCAAAATTGGTAGATATTTGCTTTTTTTTACGAGATACAGAACCTTATTATTTTGATTATCTCTCGTGCATAAGCGGAGTGGACTATGGCGTAAAAGAAAACATGTTAGGCGTAGTATATCATATTGCTTCACTGCCTAATGATGGCTTTATGCTCACTTTACACGTAAAAATCCCCCGTAACACAGAAAATGGAGATTTACCTTCTGTACCGAGCGTAGTCAATGTATGGCGCGCCGCGGACTGGTTAGAGCGTGAAACATACGACTTGGTAGGCATTAAATTTGAAAATCACCCCGATCTACGCCGTATTCTCTGCCCTGATGACTGGGAAGGACATCCTTTACGTAAAGACTATGAAGTACAAGATTACTATCACGGTATTAAAGTAAAATATTAAAATCACCTATCCTGTAAATACTAAAACAACAGGTGTTTGCTTATCGCAGACATCTGTTTTATTTTATTTCAGCAAAGTACTAAACCTTATATTATATTTTTTAATTTTGCACTTGTTATGACCGAGTTACAGCCTTTACATTATATTCAGAATGCACAGACAAATGCCCTTGCGGAGCGTCTGCAATACATAAAAATTATTATATTAGACTGGGACGGGGTATTTAATGACGGAAGTAAATCTGTTCATGCCTACTCGGGGTTTTCAGAAGTAGATTCTATGGGATTAAACATGCTACGCTACGGATTGTGGAAAGTGCATCAGGAAATGCCCTATTTTTATATTGTTTCAGGAGAGGACAATCCTACCGCATGGCAGTTTGTACAAAGAGAGCATTTTACAGGCTTGTATATCAAAATCAAGGATAAGAAAAAAATAGTGGAAGAAATTGCCAAACGGCATAGCGTACCATTTCAGCACATTGCTTGCGTATATGACGATATTAATGATTTAGGTATGGCAAGCATGACAGGTCTGCGTTTTTTGGTAGGCAGAGAGTCTAATCCGCTTTTGGTACAGTATGCTATTAAAAATGGACTTTGCGATTACGTAACCAAACACACTGGAAATAATAATGCTATCCGTGAAATATGCGAACTCATGCTTGGTGGCTTGAATTTGTATGATGTGGTTATTACAGAGCGTATGCTTATGCACGAAACTTATACCCGCTATTTTGAGGAACGAAACCATATTAAGCCTATGTTATATCAATAAAAAGTGCTTTATTTGTACCTCTTATGCCATTATTTACCAATACCGAGATTGCTTTCAAAAACAAATCTGATGCTGAACTGAAAAAAGCCTATCAGCTGTTTAAAATGATGAACTCTAACTTTTTGGTCAGAATAGGACCTAAATTAGTGAATCTAGCTTTTACCTTGCGTTTGCCTGTAAGAAAATGGATAAAAAAAACTATTTTTAACCACTTTGTAGGTGGGGAAAGTTTAGAAGATGCACAGCATACTATCCAAAAACTACATGAATATCAGGTAAAAACTATCTTGGATTATTCTGTAGAAGGCACAAAAGATGATTCAGGCTTTGAACAAACTAAAAATGAAATCATACAGTCCCTGCATTTTGCGCAGGATAAAAAAGAAATTCTTTTTGGAGTAGTAAAAATAACAGGTATTGGAGCAGAAGAAGTATTAGAACGCTATCACCCTGGAAAATCTCAATATCAACAGGAATTTCAAAAAATCAGGCAGCGCTTAACTGAAATTTGTGAAACCGCAAAACAAACCAATGTTCCTATTTTTATAGATGCAGAACATTCATGGTTTCAAGATAATATAGACAGGTTAGCTGAGGAAATGATGGCAAAGTATAATACAGAAAAACCACTTGTCTATACAACCTTACAAATGTATCGTTGGGATAGATTAGAATATCTTAAAAAGCAGTTTGAAATAGCCCAAGATAAAGGGTATATTTTTGCGGCAAAATTAGTACGTGGGGCTTATATGGAATTAGAAAATGCCCGAGCATCTGAAAAAGGCTACCCTACTCCTATCCAAAAAAGTAAATCAGATACAGATAAAGACTATAACGCCGCACTTACATTTTGTATAGAACACCTGGATAAAATAGCGGTTTGCGTAGCTACACATAATGAAGAAAGTAGTTTATTAGCCACACAACTCATAGAAAAATACAAAATTCCCCATGCACACCCGCATATCTGTTTTTCACAGCTACTTGGTATGAGCGACCATATTTCTTACAATCTTGCTGATGAAGGTTATGTTACGGCAAAATATCTGCCCTATGGACCAGTGGAAGCCGTTTTACCGTATTTATTCCGAAGAGCAAAAGAAAATACGTCTGTAGCAGGACAAAGTAGCCGTGAATTTGAGCTCATAAAACAGGAAATTAAACGAAGAAATCAACTATAAAATCTTTACAAATTGTAATTACCCCGTTTAACAAGTATTTCGTGATATTCATAAAAAACTTTATCTGAGTATAATAGTACTGTTTGTCAATGTATTACACATAAAAAGGCGTTTTTTGAATAAATATACGTATTTTTGAATAAAATATATCGCACTAACAATCAGTGATATAGAAAAAAATAGTAGTTTTTTCATAGTGTTATATCATAAAAAAATAGTATCTTTGTATCCAAGTTTTATTAGAACGAGTATCTGCTCTTCTCCTCATGAAACCGTTTTTTTATTTTTGTAGGACCTTAGGGCTTATTTGTTGGGTTGCCTTGTTTAGCATAGGGTGCAAAAATGCAAGTCATAAGCATACTGTACATGATGAACACATACAAAATCATCAGGAGAAAAAAGTTGTGGAAGAAACTCTCAAAGTAACCACTGAAAAAAGAAATTTAGTTGAGAAAAACATTATTAATGAACAAAATCCTAACAAAATAGCTATACCTAAGGAACAATACTCTCTCAAAGCAGAGCAGGGTGCAGTCATAAAACACCAAAATGGCACTACCATACATGTTCCTCCTGCCGCACTGGTTTATAAGGACGGCAGGCCTGTAAAAGGACAGGTAAATATATCTTTTCGCGAAATGCATGATGCAGTTGATTTAGTAGCCAGCAATGTTTCTATGCTTTTGGATACTTTTAACAATAATCCCCGCTATTTAGAAACCGCAGGCATGATGGAAATTCAGGCTACACAGGGAAGCGAAAAATTATATCTGCAAGCAAACAGCCACATAGAAGTACGTATGCCTTTCTCTTCCATGCATACGGATTACAAGGTGTACAACTTTGATTATGCTCAAAATAGATGGCGTTTGGCCTCAGCAAAAGAAGGATACATAGAAGAAATGCACAGGGACACTATAAAAAAGTACTACTCTAAGACAGAAGAGATAGAAGAAATTATACCTGACAAGTCTGATTTTTATTTTCAGTTAGAAGTAGATACCGAACAGTATCCTGAACTCAAAAAATATAAGTCTATTGCATGGGTGTTTGCAGGAAAAAATAATGCACAAAATGTAGAACAAAACCAGTGGGTGCTTAAACGTGCATGGAATGATGTAAAACTTACTCCACAGAATGACGGTACGTACAAAATGGTATTTATAGGGTATGATAACACTACTTTTACCACTATTGTTAAACCAAAAGAAAAAAATGAAATTGTCAGAACTAAAAAAGTCAAAAACTATACGGATAAAAAAATTGTGCGTAACTATCATTGGATTATTCACCAATTCGGATTGTGGAATTGTGGCAGAATTTATGACAACAAAAATGCAATTTATTTACTCTCAAACTTTGTATTCAACAAACCTTGTAAGCAAAAAACTTCTATCTATTACATAGACCCACAAAATAAAGTAGTTATTGATTATCCTAACCCCACAGAAAAGCAAAACCGACTGATTAGTCTGGAAGAAAACGGCAAATTTGTAGCTATTACCGAAGATAATAGGCTTTTTGTCAGTCGTATAGAAAAATCTGAAAGAAATAAAATAAAAACTTTGCATTCATATACTTTTACTATGAACTGGACGGCAGATTCAGTCAGTTGTATTCCGGATATACGCAAGCGGATTTATATTAATGTGGAAGCACAAAAATAACAGAAGTCTGTTTGTTGTCTTTTTGTTTTTTGCTTTCTTGACAAGACTTGTTTCGCTTACTTTTCTTCCAAACTATGATGAATGGTACTACCTTGCTTCATGGAATGGTATTAGAAATGGTGGGGTTCTGTACAAAACTATATTAGACAATAAACCGCCATTAGCATATTTTCTATATATTATTCCTGATATTTTCTCGTTATATCTTACTTTGAGCGTTCTTTCTGCTATTATTGCTTTTTTTATAGGCAAACTTGCAGAAAACTCTTATGCGGGGCATGTTTTTTTGCTTATCACGAGTACAGTGCCAAGTTATTTGGAACTCAACCTTGAATACTGGATACTTGCCTGCTTGCTTCCTGCTTATTACTTTATTCTTAAAAAACAAAGTGCTGTATGGCACAGATGGGCATATTTTTTATGCGGAGCAAGCCTCATGATAAAACAACATAGCTTGCTTTTAGTTATTCCTATTATTTTGTACGGTGCAATCAAATATCCGAATTTATTCAAGAAAAGCATTTATTATTTATTGATATTACCTACCATTTGCTTACTGTACATCATCTATACTAATACATTTTATGAGTCTTATTTATGGATAATTGAGTTTAACTTTTGGTACAAAGACCTTTCAGAAACAGGTGGATATATGTGGAAGCGGTTTATCTATGGGCAACTTTTTGCTTTACCTGTGTATGTAGGTATTTTATTGAGTATAAAAAATGCGCAAAAAAACGCTTTACACTTTACCTTGATTACAGTTTTGACACTGTCTATAGGTAGCGTTTGGATAGGAAAGGAACTCTATTTACATTATCAGTTACTCATTTTTCCATTTTTGATTATTTTGTTTTATGCATTGGCTGATGTAATTCATCAAAAATATGTGTTTATCGCTATTTTAGCAATATGTATATTTGGACAATTAAGCTATACTTATACTTACATATCAAGTAAAAAAACATGGCTTACAGATATAGAAGGTGTTGTAAGTTATCAAGAGAAAAAAGTAGTTCCGAAATTAGAAAGCGACAAGTGTATTATTTTTTCATCAGACAGTAACATAGGGTTGAACTATCGTAAGGTGAAATACATATTATGGTATGGTAGTTTAGAATATCTTAAAAAGAAAAACTTTACACAACAAAAACAACTACTTTCTTGTAATTTTCATCTCAAAGACGCAGTTTATATTGTATCTCAATCTTGCTTGAAACGTTACGTAGGGGATTTGAAGTACAAGACTGTGTATGAATATGGAGATAATATAGGAATAGAAATTGAGTCTTGCCCATAGCTTACTTTTCCTTGTTTTTACGGGGTATCCAAGGTATCTCTTCAGCACCACACTGATAATTTACCCATCTTGAAAGCACAAACAAATAATCACTCAAACGGTTAAGATATTTAATTATCAATGGTTCTACGGGCTGTTCTTGATGCAAAGCTACTACCCAGCGTTCTGCACGCCTGCATACACAACGCGCTACATGAATTAACCCATTGATTTGCAAACCACCAGGTAAAACAAAATATTTCATAGGTGGAATTTGTGCAGAAAGTTCATCTATGGCATTCTCTAACAATTTTACATCATCCTCAAATAAATCAGGGAGAAGCATTTTTACGCCTTCGGGGTCTGCGGCAAGCAATGAGCCTATGGTAAATAATCTGTCTTGTACTTCTCTTAACAAAGCATATTGCGGTTTTACTTCATCAAAAGAAAGTATCCAGCCAATATAGCTGTTGAGTTCATCTACTGTGCCGTAGCTTTCTATACGAATATCTGATTTTAATACTCTTGTTCCTCCGATTAAGCCTGTTTTGCCTTCGTCGCCTGTTTTGGTGTATATTTTCATGAAGTAAAAATACAGCTTTTAAGAATTATGCCAATATGTTTGCATGGATACTCTAAAAAACAGAGGGTTGTGGTTTAGAATGTATGATAGTCATAATTACGTTGTTGAAGCATTATGAAAAAATTTTGTGTCCCATCTTTCTTCTACCATTTTTTACTATCTTTGTACTATGGCGATGAGAGCAGTTACTTTTGTTAATACC
>CALIZB010000040.1 GCA_938028625.1 uncultured Bacteroidia bacterium
AGGCAAAAGACCCGCTTATGGGGTTTGAAATGGCTAAAATATTAGATTTCGTGTCTTTGTAGGTTTGATTGATGTTTCGATATAAATTAGGAAAGTTAGGCATCTTTCTCCATCATTAGAAGGATTTCTTGTCTTTTTTCCTCGCTTAATTTTACATTTTCTTTGTCTAGAACAAGAGAAAGTAGAAAGTTCTGTAAAGTCCTGATTTTGTTTTCGTAATTACAAATCTCAGCTTCTAGTTCTTTGTTCTGTCTTTGTACAATTTCTAACGTATCCTTAAGTATCTTTAGAGAGATTTCCGCACTTTCTACGCTGGTTCTCTCTTGTTCAACTTTTGTAGGGGTTTTTTCGATTTTTTTGATAATAACATTGGTCAAAAATCCAATTATCGCTGCGATTATCGCAGCAATTAACTGTTCATTCATAAAAGTCTCCAAACAATGTTATCCACAATGAGAATAGTAATAAGACTGCTATCGCCGGAAGAAGAGCAAAATAGTGTTCCTTTACAAAAACAATCAAGTAAAAAATCGATAAATACAGCGGACTAAATGCCGAAGCAATCGCTCTTATTCGTTTTGTTCTTCCATTCCCAAAAATGCCAAAAAACCCTAAACTAAACATGATAACCCGTAAAAAGAAGTTTATCAGCCAGTCAATTTCCAGAACCTTAACAAAATCGTAGTTAAAATTATCTAACGTAGCTATAATGATACTAGCAAAACTGCTAACCTTTATCGGTGTAAAAAAGTTTCTTGCTTTTATATACAGGATATTCATCCCTTTTCTCTCCTTTTTCTTTTATGATTATACATCTTTCATTGTCTTTTGGTCAGATGCATTGTACACTATAAGTAAATTCATCTATTTTCGGTGGGATGACAAGCAATTCTGTAGTAACTTGTGTAACTCTTGCTGGTCTTTGTTCAACAAATAATACTTCAAGCGAAACTTGACTTTTCCGCGCTTTTGTATCAACTACTGAATATAATCCCTCCAGCGAAATTTGACTTTTCCGCGCTTTTGTGCTGAAAACAGAATACAAACCCTCCAGAGAAACCTGAGTTTTCCTAATTTTGGAGATTACATTCGATAGATTTTCTAGGACAATTTGTGTTAAACGAACGCTCATGACTCTACAATTTTCACTCCGTATTCTAATGTGCCTAATTCACTAACTCCCCAATCGTTTCCTGTGGCGAAATTAACTTCATGAATAGGTGAATAGTAATGTTTATAATTATCTAAAAGCGAGACTGTGCTATGTAAAACTTCGGTTGTGTTGTATTTTCCTAATAATTTCATAAATCTCGACCCAGCATCGTCTTTCCTAGCAAAAACGTTTGCTCTTAGCCCAGCAATACTACCATTGATAGATGGAGCAGTAAAACCAAATGTTTGCCTTAGATTAATTCCTGATTGGGTAACGTAATCTGTATCATAATTTGGCGTAGTCTCATCTACGGCTTCATAACGATTAGACGCCCCGACAACAGAAAACTCATTATATGTTCCATCTCTAGTAGGAAATAAAGTTACAACTTTTATATCTCCTAGAAAAGTATTGTTTTTTGTTCCTGTAGTATTACAAATATAAAAATCATCAAAGAAAGACCAACCCCCAACATCGCGAATTAACGTTACATAGGAAGATGATAAAATACTAGAGCTATAAGCTGTGTTTAATCCTGTTTGGGAGAAAACTGTTACGCCATTTACTCTTACTTCCACTTCCCCCTGAGTATTGTGTATTTTTCCTTTTAGCTCTAGATAATACCATGTATTCCAGTCTAAAAATATTCCTGTATCAATGGTTTGTGTTCCTCGTAAACGAATATAAATAACTTTATTTGCTCCTATACAAAGTTCAATATTAGGGTTTATATTTATATTATTTAGCTGGAATACAGGACCAAAACTCGGAAATGACTCAAACCTCCCAGCCACTCCTACAATCAAAGTCTGCTCGGCAGGATTAATAAAAACTCGCCCAAATCTTGACCCAAAAGATTCTCTTGCACCAAGACACTTTCCTCCGTATCTTCCCGTGAAATGAGCCGAGAACACATTAATATCATATGGGGCAGCATACAAAAAATAATGCTCAGGATTCTGATTAAAATCAAACCCAGTAAAATATAATAAGCTCATCTTATACCTCCGATACAAATCGAATATGCAAAGTTAAATCCGCTGCAAAGGAATCACCCTGTACGATTTCCAATTGGAAATAGTCATTAGAAGAGATTGCGTCATTGAATCCTGTATTTTCACTTTTCAGGTTTTGTCCAATTGGGATTTCTAAATAATTAATCGTAGAGAAAATGTTTACTCCGTTCCGCAAGACTTTCAGTCGTAAGTTATTCAACATCGGGGCAGTACCAACAAATGCTAGAATATTTTCTATTTTCGGATTATCACCTAGCTGGTGAACGTAAAATCGAATTGGAATAACTCGTGTATCCCCAAGATTCCTCCCTGCCACGGTAAAGACAATTTGTTGCCGAATTTGTTTCTTTGTTAATTGATTTATATCTAAACTGCCCCATCGAATATAAGTATCCTCACTAAAATCAGCAATAAGAATCTGCCCTCCGCTTGTGGGCGGTGAGAT
>CALIZB010000041.1 GCA_938028625.1 uncultured Bacteroidia bacterium
CAATCATAATCAATCTTTAGAAAGAGCTTTGAAAATTGTAGATGCCGCCGCCGATGCAGGTGCTTCCGCTATTAAGTTGCAAACTTACACCGCGGATACACTTACTATTGATTTCAGAGAAAACGAATTTTTTATTGCTGATAAAAATTCACTTTGGAAAGGCAAAAGTTTATATGAACTCTACCAGGAAGCCTACACACCCTGGGAGTGGCATAAGGCAATTTTTGAACACGCACAAAAAAGAGGTATCATTGCCTTTAGTACACCATTCGACGAAACAGCCGTAGACTTTTTAGAAGAACTTAATGCTCCTGCATACAAAATAGCTTCTTTTGAAAATAATCATTTACCTTTGCTTAAAAAAGTTGCCCAAACAGGCAAGCCTGTAATTATGAGTATTGGAGTCAGTACACTTTCCATGATAGAAGAAGCCGTAAATACCTTGCGAGAAAACGGCTGTCAAGATATCATCTTGCTTAAATGTACTAGCACTTACCCTGCTAGCCCTGAAAATTCAAATATTCTGACTATTCCGCATATGGCCCAGCTATTTGAGTGTCATGTAGGACTATCTGATCACACGATGGGAATAGGGGTCGCCGTAGCGGCCGTCGCTTTAGGAGCGAGGGTCATTGAAAAACATCTCTGCCTTAGCCGTACGGAAGGTGGCGTAGATAGTGCTTTTTCCCTTGAGCCTCACGAGTTTAAAATGCTTGTAGAGGAATGCAATCGGGCTTTTTTGGGATTGGGAAAAGTGCATTATGGTATTTTAGAGGACGAAAAGAAAAGCCTTACTTACAAGCGTTCTATCTATGTGGTAAAAGATATTAAAGCTGGTGAAAAGCTCACTACTGAAAATATCCGTATCATACGTCCCGGATTAGGCTTGCAACCTAAATATTTTGAACCTGTTTTAGGAAAAACTGCAAAGCAAGACTTAAAAAGAGGTACGGCTTTACAGTTGGATATGTTGATGTAAAACTTTTTGCAAATGTAAAACATTGCAATCATTACAGCATGAGTCGGCAGCAAGCGTATTCATCGAAAAAAACATCAAAGATGTCGTAGGTAAACCGATGATTGCTTATTCTATTGAAACCATTTTACAAAGTGGTATTTTTCTGGAAGTGATGGTTTCAACCGATGTTATCGAAATGGCCGAAGTAGCTCACAGGCATGGTGCGGAAGTGCCTTTCATGTGTTCTGCTAAAAATTCTGATCAAAATGCTATTAATAGAGTAGAAAACACTCATTCACCTTATGCCGATACCATTGCCAGTTATTCAACCCCAATTGTACTGCCTTATGAATGGAGTTATTGACAACATGGAATTGCAATTGCCTAGTAAACAGCTAATTAATTTACGGGGAGAAATAGACTATTACGGTGCAAGCTATATTCTATCAAAATATTGTGGAATAAGTTTAATAAACAAGCCCTCTTTGGGTAATGTGGCTTGGATTCATGGTTGGATACCAGATTTTTGGATAGATACAGACCCTCGCCTCGTTACCTCTCAAAATCCAAACAAGGAACAACTTATTCTTACAAGTAAATTATCAGTAGAGAATTATTTAAGAAAAAATGGTTATTCTAACACGTATGCTATTGGACTACCCGTGGTTTACTTAAAACATAGAAAAATTGAGAGATTGAAAAATAGCTTATTGGTAATGCCCGGCCACTCTCTAGACTACACTACCCATAATCACTGGAAATTTGATAATTATGTAGATGAAATAGAAAAAATTTCAAAGTATTTTAAGCACATTTATATTTGTATTCATCCTTCTTGCTTAAAACATGGATATTGGGCTCCACATTTTCAAGCTAAAGGATATAAAATAATAGAAGGGATAGACATCTGGGATAGAAATGCCCTTTGTCGTTTACAATATCTCATGAGTACATTTGAGTATGTAACGACAAATTCATTCGGCTCACACATAGCTTATGCAGCTTATTTTGGCGCGAAAATTTCTATTTATGGTTCATATGCAGAATATCGAGAAGAAGACTACAGCAATGACCCTTTTTATTTAACTAATCCTGATTTATTATCAAAAGTTATCTACCTCAATTCGTATCAAAAAGTAAAACAAGAATTTAATGAACTATTTGTCGAACCCCAAGAAGCTATTATTAGAAAATCTTGGGGTGAATACGAAGTAGGTTTAGAGAACAAAAAAAAGCCTAGTGAGATAAAAAAAATATTACAATTGAATTTTTTCAACTCCACTTTACTTGATTTGAATTATTACGTGAACAGATTAAGAGGCAAGCTGAAGATTAGAACAAGACTAAAAAACATAAACACTAAACTGCCAAAACTACACAAATAAAAGAAGTCTTTACAGAATAGATTTAACAAGGTAAGTAGAAATATGATTAAAAAGAAAATAAAAAATATTATACCTAAACGGGTTATTAGTTTACTCAAGTGTTTTAGAGATTCTCTAAGTGAAGTAACCGATGAACTATCAATCATAAGAGAGATGCCAAGATTTATGGAAGGAGAAACTAATATAATGGGTAAAAGTCTCAAATTTGTAGACTCTGCTTCTTTTTGCTTCATGTTCGATGAAATTTTTAAGAGGCAAATATACAACTTTCAGACTGATAATCCTACTCCTTACATTATAGATGCAGGGGCAAATATTGGTTTAAGTGTCATTTACTTTAAAAAACTTTTTCCTAACGCTGAGATTATAGCTTTTGAGCCAGATCCGAAGATTTTTGGAGTTTTGGGAAAAAATATAAAAAGTTTTGGTCTAAATGGTGTAACTCTTGTCCCAAAAGCTTTATGGAATGACGAAATTAAAATAAGCTTTTTTGCAGAAGGGGCAGATGGAGGTAGAATCACAGGAAAAAGCAGTTTAGAGCAATCAATTGAAATACAAACAGATAGATTAAGTAAATATCTTAATTAAAAAGTGGATTTACTAAAAATAGATATAGAGGGGGCTGAAACCGTGGTATTGGAAGAATGCAAAAATTTGCTTCAAAACGTTGAGCGAATTTTCGTCGAGTATCATTCGTATGTAGATAAAGATCAGACTTTACATTATCTGTTACAAATTTTAAGTGATATAGGTTTTCGTTATAATGTTCAGTCGACTGGCGTCTTTTCTCCTAATCCATTTTTACAGATAAACACTTACTATGATATAGATTTACAACTTAATATCTTTGGCTATCGTATATGAAACCCTACCTCAATCTTGGTTGTGGGCAACGCTTTCATCCAGAATGGACGAATATAGACTTTGTAAGCCGAAGTCCTTATGTGCTAGCTCATAATTTGCTTAATG
>CALIZB010000042.1 GCA_938028625.1 uncultured Bacteroidia bacterium
TCTGCATCTTTGGATACTAATATCACAAAACCCTGAATTTCAAATTTTCTGAACAGACTAAGTTCACTGTTTTTGGCTTTGTCCTGTAAAATATCTTTCCATATAAAGGTGTATTTATTCCATGTTTTAAGGTCTTCAATGCCTGTTAATATATCCAAATAATGCAGGGTAAGTTCTAATTTTTGTTTAAGTAAAGGAATTTCATTTTTAGCTTCATTTTTAACAGCTTCCAAACGTTTTGCCTTTTTGTAATATTTTTCAGCGTTTTGCTGTGGGGTAAGTTTGCTGTCTAACGGAATACGTATCATGCTGTCTGTATAAAAATTGTACAATTCTGCACCCTCGGCATCTTTGGGTATAAGATGAAGATTTGCCATAATGACGTCTGCTTTTTCTTGAAAAGGATTGTTTTTTTGAGATATAAGTTGTTCTAATTCTTTTATTTTGGCAGAAAGCATTTTTTTCTCTTTTTCAAGATGCTTTAACACAAATTCTTTATGGGTGTATAACTTGGTTTTCTGAAAATATGTGCTTAAAAGCCTTTGTAATGTTTTAAGCAGGTTTGTATCCTGAAACAAGAGTTTCTGTCCGTTTTTCCAAGGTTCAAAAAAACTAAAAAAAATCTGTTTATCGTCTTCAATAACATAATACTGGACTGGGTTTTGCAAAATATCTAACATCATTTTTGTTTTTGTAAATACTTCCTCTTTGTCTCCCTTATCCTGAACGTTTTCTGCAAGGTAAAGCATCATATTTTTGGAAAAAATAGGCAAAATCTGCTTTACAGCGGATACATAACAGGGATAGGGTTTTGTGTTTAGGTGCGTATACAATGCGTCAGGAGATACAGGCAAATCCTTGGATAAACTTGTATAGTCCAGACTGAAGTCTGCCACAAGGTTCTGACGAAAAATATGTTTTACCTTATGTTCATGATACAAAATCACATTGGACTGATTTCCGTGCATTTTAACAAGAATAGCATATTCTTTTTCAAGATGAATAAGTAAACTACGGTCATTCTGTATAACAGAAACATTTTGTACAGTTAGATTTTGTATTTCTTCCCATAGCACAATGCTATTAGTATGAGATTTTATGTACTGTTGTGTAACGAGCAAATAGGGAAATTGGCTTTGACAATGGATTATAAGAAAAAAACCTTGCCATACTTCTATCACTAACTCATCTTTTTCTTGTGAAAAACAGTGTAAAATTTTCTTTTTATTCCAATTTTTAGCTAAAATATTGGATACTTGGGCGAGAGTAAAATATGTCAGGTGCATGTACAAAAGTATAAAAAACAAGATATAGTCTAATGTTTTTTAACATACAAATAATACAACCATGAAACTTTTTTTCTAAAAAAAACGTATAAAGAATTTACTATGGAAATATTTACCATTATCACCTTGCTGTTGTCAGGGTTTATTTTAATCATATTAGAGATATTAGTGCTACCTGGGAAGATTTTTTTTGGAACCGTAGGTGCATTATTGATGCTAGCGGGTATCGGGATTACTTTTGCAGAATTTTCACCTTGGGCAGGCGTAGGTGTACTGTTAGGTTCAGGTCTTACGGTAGTTACTACGGTTGCTATGGCATATAAATATGGCTGGTTAGACAGATTTATAGAAAAAGAAAAATTACAAGGTAAAGTCCTTAACAAAGAGTTGCTTTCTGTGAACATTAGCATAGGTAGCGAAGGTAAAACAAAATCCCCACTACGCCCTACAGGATTAGCAGAATTTAACGGCAAAGAAATTCATGTAGAAAGTTCAGGCATGTACATAGACCCCAATACCCTTGTAGAGGTTGTTTCTATTGAGGAGAACAAAGTAATTGTAAAACCAAAGTAAAAGGATATAACACAAGATTAAAATTTTTTGAACTCTTTGTGTGTTGATTTTTTTATACATTTGTATGTTAAAATAATATGGCAAAATCCGAGAAAATAAGTGCGCCGTCTTTTACTGCGCCTGATTATTACTTGTTAGACGAACTCTTAACTGAAGAGCATAAACTTATCCGTAATTCTGTACGTCAATGGGTAGATGAACATATTATTCCTATCATTGATGAGTATTGTCAAAAAGCAGAAACACCCAAACATCTTATTCCACTTATGGGAGAGATGGGTATTTTTGGGCCTACTATACCGCAAGAATACGGAGGAGGAGGATTAGATTACATTTCTTACGGCTTGATTATGCAGGAAATTGAACGGGGCGACTCAGGTATCCGTTCTATGGCATCTGTACAAAGTTCTCTGGTTATGTTTCCTATTTATGCGTATGGTTCAGAAGAACAAAAGAGAAAATACTTGCCCAAACTTGCCAAAGGTGAATACATGGGCTGTTTTGGTTTAACGGAACCTGATTTTGGTTCTAATCCTGGGGGCATGCTGACAAACTACAAAGACATGGGTGATTATTATCTACTCAATGGTACTAAAATGTGGATTTCCAATGCACCTTTTGCGGATATTGCTGTTGTATGGGCAAAAAATGAACAAGGACGCATACATGGCTTGATTGTAGAACGCGGTATGGAAGGGTTCTCTACGCCTGAAATGAAAAATAAATGGTCTTTACGAGCTTCTGCCACAGGAGAACTTATTTTTGAAGATGTAAAAGTTCCCAAAGAAAATTTATTACCTGGTGTTTCAGGTTTAAGAGGGCCTTTATCTTGTTTAGATAGCGCTAGATATGGTATTGCTTGGGGGGCTATTGGTGCGGCTATGGCTTGTTATGACTCTGCACTACAATATGCTAAATCCCGTATTCAATTTGATAGACCGATTGCCGCTTATCAACTTACGCAAAAAAAACTTGCCGAAATGCTGACTGAAATTACCAAAGCCCAGATGCTTACATGGAGGCTTGGAATACTTAAAAACGAAAATAGAGCTACTACGGCACAGATTTCTATGGCAAAACGTAATAACGTAAATATGGCATTAGAAATTGCTCGCGAAGCCCGTCAGATACATGGAGGAAATGGCATTATGGGAGAATATCCTATTATGCGCCACATGATGAACCTTGAATCCGTTATTACTTATGAAGGTACTCATGATATTCACTTGCTCATTACAGGTATGGACATTACAGGTATCTCTGCATTCAGAACAGACGGAAGGTAAAAGCCGTGCTTAATTTTAGACAGATATTACTCAATGCTTAAAGTCTGGGTAGATTATTCTACTATCGCATTTGATAATCTCACAGGAATAGGTAGATACATTGTAGAAACTAACAGCATCCTGCACAAAAATCCTGAAATAGAATTAGAAGGAGCTTGTAAATTTTCGCGATGGAAAAATCGTGATAAGATACAAAAACACTTGCCACACATAAAACTCAATGTATTTCCTTCGTTGTGCAAACGTCCTGACCTCTTTCACGGACCTGACTTTGCTATGAATTATCACGGTAGAGCAAAAAAAGTAATTACCATACATGATTTGGCTGTTTTTCATCCTGAACTTGTGGATATAAATAGAGTAGAAACCCCACAACAAGGTAGAACACAAAAAATGCTTAACAGCAACCGCATTGATGCTGTGATTACCGTATCCGAGTTCATAAAAAATGAAATACTGCATTTTTTTCCGCATTTGGACAAACCTATCTTTGTAACTTCGCTTGCGGCAAATCATAAGAATTTTATGTATCAGAAACAGGAATCAGAACCCTATTTGCTGTATGTAGGTCCTTTGGACAAACGTAAAAATGTACTCGGTTTATGCAAAGCCTTCGAACTTATTGCAGGCAAATACTCCGACTTTCGTTTGATTATGGCAGGGGGAAGCAACGGTTTTGAAGCAGAAAAAGTCCTGGAATTTATAGCAAAAAGCCGTTTCAGAAAACAGATGATATATGTTTCTTTTGTATCCGAAGAGGAGTTACAGAGTTTGTATTCGCAGGCATGGGCATTTGTATTTCCCTCTTTTTATGAAGGTTTTGGCATTCCTGTTTTGGAAGCTATGCACTACGGAATACCTGTTCTTACTTCAAAAAATACGGTTATGGAAGAGGTTGCAGGAGAAGCGGTTTGGTACGTAAATCCGTATGAAACTACCAGTGTTGCGGAGGGTTTAGAAAGAATTATTTCTGATGACACCCTACGAGAAACGCTTATAAGAAAAGCAAATACACGTGTAAAAAAATTTTCATGGGAACAAACAGCCCAAAAAACATTAGAAGCCTATAAAGAAATTCTTTTATGAGTGAGCGGCCATGTATCTAAACACGCTTGACAGGTAAAAGTTTTAGTTTTTATCCTTTATCAAGAATAAAAGCATCTTCGGCTATTCTAACTAACCTTTTACCAAGTAAGATTATGAAATTTGCTGATTTTAACATAACTTTGAAATGACAAAAAATTCTTAATTTTGTGTTATGGATATAAACGCAATAGATTTAAGTAAAATTCGGAATGTTATTCCACACAAATATTATGACCCTGCTACAAAGAAAAATTCTTATGGGGTTCGTCTGCTGTATTTAGATGGTACAGAACAAGTTGTTTCTTGTGCTAATGGTGCAGAGATGATGCACATTCAGCAAATGCTTATCAAAAAATTAACCAGTCGCCGTAAATAACAATCAAATAATAACTACAACCCCATGGAAACAAATGAAAAACTTACTACTGCCAGCCGTATTCCCTGCGGAAACTGCGGAGGCGAAATGACGTACAGTGCTGAAAAAAAAGCCTTGCTTTGTGGACACTGTGGACATCAGCAAACCATTGATGCAGGAACAGACAAAATTCAGGAAAAATCTTTAGAAAGTGGGCTGAATATTGCGTCCAAAGACACAGGCTTAAAAATTCAGACCAAAACTTTTAATTGTACTAACTGCGGTGCTTCTACAGCGGTAACCACAGATGTAGTAGCTTTTGAGTGTGGTTTTTGTGGGTCAAAAGTAATTAATCCTAAGGCTACCGAAGAAGGCAGATTGATTTCTCCCGAAGGAATCCTGCCTTTTACCATAGATAAAAAAACAGCCGTAAACAAATATAAAGAATGGATAGGTAAAGGTTGGTTCAGACCGAGTAATCTCGCCAAAATGGCAAGAATGGATAAAATTCATGGGGTATACATTCCTTTCTGGACGTATGATGCAGATACTTCTTCTAATTGGTATGCAGAAGCAGGTTACTATTATTACGAAACAGAAACTTACATAGACAGCAACGGCAACAGGCAAACCCGCGAAGTAAGACATACCCGTTGGGTCCCTGTCTCAGGATATGTAGACATGAAGTTTGATGATGTTCTCGTTATTGCTTCACAGGGGATAAAACAGCACAGAGCTGAGCAGATATTTCCTTTTGAACTTAAAAAGCTGGTTAATTATGACTCCCGCTTTGTAGCAGGGTGGGAAGCCGAACTCTATAAAATTGACCTTGCCAAAGGTGCTAAAATTGCTGATGAAATTATGGATAAAGAAATCCGAAACCGCTGTGCCTCTGAAATCCCCGGTGATACGTACCGAAACCTTACCGTAAGCACAAATAAATACAACCTTACTTACAAGCATATCCTGCTTCCAATATGGATTTCTGCCTATCAGTATAACGGTAAAACTTATCAGGTGATAGTAAACGGTCAGACAGGGGCTATATCAGGTGAAAAACCTCTCTCTTGGACAAAAATTATACTTACTATCCTTGCCGTTATTATTGTGATAGCTATTCTATATTCTCTATCTGAAAAATAATATAACTTAAACGCAAAAAAACTCACAGCAGATACAGATTAAATTTGTATCTGTTATTTTTTTATAGGATACCCGCAGTTTTATAGTTCTCTGCAAGTCCGTAAATAGGTTTCTGAATAATTTTATCTATTACAATACCGTGCTTTTGCATCACTTTTTTTAATTCATCTTGAAATAAATATCCGACAGAACCTACAAAACGAATAGTTTTATCGTCAGGGTATAAAGAAAGCAAATAGGATAGAGTATAACTGTAAAAATCCTCAAAAGCTGTGTAAATAATGTTTTTCACAGGCTTATTTTCTTTATGAGCAATCAAAAAATGTGTAAGCTGTGCAAGAAAATGGTTAGGGTGAGGTTGTTTGTATAAAAAATGGAGTATTTCAGTGCTTTTTACCTGTATATGTGTGTATAATGCAGTTTCCAAATGTTTCGGTAGTTTTTGCTGTGCATATTCTTTAACCAATAGTTTGCCAAGATATGTGCCGCTACCTTCATCACCGAGTAAATATCCTAACCCACCTGCGGTTTTAACTACGTTCTGACCATCAAAGTATCCCGCAATAGAACCTGTACCAAGTATACAAACAATACCAGATTCGTTACGCGCATATAGCGCATGCGCCGCACCTGACACGTCGTGTTCAAGTACAATATTCAGTGTATTGTTAAAAATCTGTGTGAATATATTATGCAAAAAGCACTTTGCGTTTTCATTTCCTAGTCCCGCACCATAAAAAACGATTTTCTCTACTTTGCTTAACTCTATCTGTTTTCTCAACTCTGTAAATAAAATGTCTTTTATTTTATCTTCCGTAAGATGATTGGGATTAAGCCCATTTGTGGTAAAAAATTTTGCGTCTTGTTTCGTAATATATGCCCAATCTGTTTTCGTAGAACCACTGTCGCCAATTAAAATATTCATATCACACAAAAATAAAGTTAATTGATAGAAATACAACAAAAATGGGATTTGCATTTACTTTTTTGTACCTTTGGATATTCAACTCTACTATGAAAACAATCTCTTTTATCTTTATATTACTCAGTATTATGAAACTAACCGATTTATTTAGTCAAAATGACTATGAGAAGTTATGGAAAACGGTAGAAAAAAACGAAAGTAAAGGCTTACCTAAATCTGCATTAGATACGGTTAACATTATTTTTGAGAAAGCCAAAAAAGAACAAAATACAGGTCAGTACATTAAAGCATTGATACATATCGTCAAGTTCAATGCACAAGTAGAAGAAGAAGGATTAGTTAATGGAATTATGCGAGTTCAGAAAGAAACAGAAACTGCATTTTATCCTGCAAAATCTATTCTTCAAAGCATTTTGGCAGACTTTTATTGGCAATACTATGAGCAAAATCGCTATTTGTTTTACAACCGTACTACTGTACAAGGTCAAGCTAATGATGACATTCGCACTTGGGATTTGAATACACTACAAAATAAAATTACTTCACTTTATTTAGCATCTTTACAAGATAAAGAAAAACTTAAACAAACTTCCGTAAAAGAATTCTCCGAGGTAATCGTACATTATCAAACTAACGATATATATGCCCCTACCTTATTTGATTTTTTAACCCAACGCGCTTTGCTCTTTTTTATCAATGAAGAACGTGCTATTACTAAACCTAGTTATGAATTTGAAGTAACTAACCTTACTGCTCTTGCTGAACCTGAAACGTTTGCTCAAACTAAATTTGAAACTCAGGATACAGAAAGTCTAAAATATCAGGCATTGTTGTTATATCAGGAAGCTATTGCTTTTCATGCCCAAGACCAAAATCCTGCGGCTTTTATAGAATGGAATTTACGCAGGTTAACATATACTTATCGAATTACATTCAACGAAAATAAAGATGAAGCCTATCTAAATACGTTACAAAAATTAGTAGAAAAATACGCTTCTCATTATGATGCGGCACAAATTCAGTATTATATTGCTTTACATATTCAATCACATGGTTCGCCTAAAAATGGCTTAACCCCCGCCCAACAAGCCGCAAAAATCTATCAAGAAACCATAAGTAAATATTCTGAAAATTGTAGAGGAGTAAAAAATTGTAAATCTGCACTTAATTCATTACAACAACCTGAATTAAGCCTTCAAGTAGAGCATCAAGTTGCACCTAATAGCCCATTCAAAATTCTTTTATCTGCAAAAAATCTTGCTAATGTATATCTGAAAGTAGTTTCCTTAGATACAGACCCTTTCAAATCCTTAGATGATGATTATGATAATTATGACCAGAAAAAAATGCTCAAATTTTACTTAAAACAAAAACAGGTTTATTCGTTTAAGTCAGATATTCCTTTTGCTAATCAAAAAGATTATCAAACGCACTCTACTGAAATAAAAATACCTGCTTTACCTTTGGGCAAATATGCTATACTCGTCAGTGCAGACAAAGATTTTTCACTGACTAAAAATAATATTCAGTATGCCACCTTTTGGGTAACGAATATCAGTGTGGTCATACAAAATATGTATCAAGATGCAGAGAATACTATCCGAGTATTACATGCCCAAACAGGCAAACCTATACCTAATGTAAATGTTCAATTTTTATTCAAGGAGTATAACTACAACAAGCGCCGCTACGAATACAAAAAAGGTAAAACCTATACCACCAATAATGAAGGCAGTATTCTTTTATCGTACTCTGAAATCGGTAACGTATACAATACTTGTTTGTATATTACTGTTCAAAATGATGTATATTTTTCTGATAGAAGTCTGTATTTAGCAGGACACTCACCTGAAAAATACGCTCATAACGAAACGTATTTCTTTACAGACCGAGCCATTTACCGTCCGGGACAAACTATTTACTTCAAAGCACTTTGCTTATATAAACCTGAAAACAGTGATATTTTTCAAATTCGTAAAAATGAACCTGTAACTGTGTATTTTTATGATGTCAATCATCAACTAGTTAGTCAATTAAATCTTGTTACAAATGAATATGGCACATTAAACGGGACTTTTACCGCACCTATGGGCGTATTGAATGGACAAATGTACATTACAGACGGTAATGGTAATCATTATTTTTCTGTGGAAGAGTACAAACGTCCAAAATTTGAAGTATATGCTTTACCTATTACACAAAGTTATCGTTTGGGGGATAAAGTAACTGTTACCGCAGAAGCTAAATCGTATGCAGGAGGAACTGTTACTGATGCAAAAGTACAATATCGTGTGGTACGCCAACCGCAATATCCAAGATGGTGCTGGTGGTGGGGCGCTTATCCTACAACGGCTTCCAAAGAAATTACACACGGTACAGCCAAAACCAATGACAAAGGACAAGTAGAAATTACATTTGAAGCCACTCCTGATAAATCCATAGATAAATCCCGTAATCCTATTTTTACTTATACAGTGTATATTGACGTTACAGACCTTAATGGTGAAACTCGTAGCACACAAGCGGATATAAAAGTAGGGTACACAGCCATTACACTCAATACTAATTTACAAAATGCACTTAATCGTGATAAAAATGCAGAAATCAAAGTATTTACTGAAAATCTCAATGGAGAACATGAAAATACAGTTATCAAATACGCATTTATTCCTTTACCAAAAAAAGAAAAAGTATTTCGTAGTCGTTTATGGAGCGAACCTACCGATTTTTTACTAACAAAAAATGAATATTACAATACATTCCCTCATGATGTCTATCAACATGAAAATTTATACCGTTTAGATGAAATTAAACTACCTGATAACGCTATAAGTGTAGAAAACAAAATCAATCAACCTTTATCTATACCCTTTAATACGCTCAAAAGTGGTGTTTATGCACTTATTATTGAAGCCAAGGATAAATATGGTACTCTTGTGAGATACGAAAAAGAATGTGTCCTTTACAGTGAAAAAGAAACACAAAGCATACAAGAAGAGGCTTTTTATGTGATACCTGTACAAACTGATAATTTACAACCTTCTCAAACGGCTAAAATTTTAATAGGTTCAGCTTTATCTGATGCGCTGGCAGAGTTCCAAATAGAACATAAAGGTAAAATTATATCTAAACAATTGCTCTCTCTGAATCAATCTCAAAAGTTATTAGAAATTCCTATCACAGAAGATACGCGAGGGGGATTAAGTGTACATCTCTCTATGGTACATCAATATCGTTTTTATCAAAAAACCATTCAAATTACTGTTCCTTGGGACAATAAAAAACTTGAATTAAAATGGAGTACATTCCGAAATAAACTGTTACCTGGTCAGAAAGAAGAATGGCGTTTAACAGTTTCAGGTAAA
>CALIZB010000043.1 GCA_938028625.1 uncultured Bacteroidia bacterium
CTGGTTAATGCGGGCTGTACGGGAGTCTCCATCTTTGTATCCTGCACGCCCGTCCCCTACAAAAGTGGTTACTTCACCGCTTGGGGAGATTTTACGGATAGCATTGTTATAGGTATCTGCTACATAGATGTTATTTTTACTGTCACAAGCTACGGCAATAGGATAACTAAAACAAGCATATCTACCTGTGCCTTCTACATAACCTGGTCTTCCACTACCTGCAAGCGTAGTAACATATCCGTCAGGGCTGATTTTACGCACACAATGATTATAATAATCGGCTACAATGATGTTACCTTGTTTATCTACACAAAGTCCTGTGGGACCATTAAATTTAGCGTTTTCACCTTTACCGTCTTGTAAGCCTGGTTCACCCGAACCTGCAAGTGTAGTAACATAACCTTTAGTAATTTTGCGTATTTTGTGGTTACCCATATCTGAAAAATAAACATTATCATATTTATCTAAGGTCAATCCATTGGGGGCATTTATTTGGGCAATTGATGCAGGTCCGTCTTTGAAACCCTGTATACCACTTCCTGCATGATTGCTGACTTCAATAGTAATAACTTGTGCATAAGAAGTAGAGAATAAAAAAATAATAAAAGCGATAATGAGAGTACTTTTTTTCATAATTTCTTACATGCAAATATAACATTTACACAGATATTTTCTCTACAACCTTCAATGAAAATCTATTTTTCTTTGGTCATTCTGTCGTCTAATCTGGCAGAGAGGGGTTCTTTTTGTTTTTTGATATAATTGATAATCATATCCCTGAACAGAATACCCGTATTTTCACGTTTTACAGCTTGCAACAAAAATTTGAGATTATCTCCCCCATTGGCAATATAATCAGATGTAATAACCCGATAGGTTCTGTTTTCATCTATGGGAACACCATTTATTTTAACCTGAACAGATTTTTTGTCTTTAGTTATCACAAAACTTCCCCCTGCAAATATTCCTGTACCTTTGGTAGCTAAAAAATCCGTAAGTTTAATAATATCATAACCATACAAGGTTAAAAGAACAATTTCATTATCAAAAGGCATGAGTTCGTAGATATGTCTTACTGTAATTTTACCTTTTGGTATATTATTTCTCAATCCTCCGCTGGAACCAAAGGCAATATCTACCTTTTGATAATCTTTATATTCATTAATTTCGGATAAAAGTAAATCAGCTACAAAGTTACAGAGCAAATTTTGGGGTGCGCCTTCTTTAGTCATTTCCATTGCGGATTGACCTATTTCTACATTCATTTTCTCATCAAGAGATTTTTTATAGGGCGCAATCATGGCTACAATTTCTTTATCTTCAGGAATAGAATCCGTGATTTTGACTTGTAGATGCTGTTTTTGTGTAGTTTGATACAATTTTGGAGTACAAGATACTACCCCTAAAAGAAAAATAAAACTCCAGAAAAATGAAAATTTCAGTACGTTGTTTTTCATAACCAAAAGGCAAAATAATAAAATTTGAGTTCATACAACTTTATTTCATAAAAAATTAATATCAGGATTCGGATAAAACTCACGGGTTCACTTTGCTTTTTACTGGTGGATTTGCGGGAATAGATTTTTCAATACTCCCCTGAATAAAAAGTATTTTCTGTTCAGGTTTTGCGTCTGTATATACTTGAATATATTTGAGGAATACGCCAGGAATACTGGCATCATATTCTACAGTAATTTTACCTTTTTTATTGGGTAGAATCGGTGTTTGTGTCCATTTAGATATTATGTTGCAAGAAGTTTCTACTTTGGTGATGGTAACGGGTTTTTTGCTGATATTAGTTACTATAAAATCATGGGCAATAGTTGTATTTTGTCCTGTTTTTTGTGAGAGGCTTCCAAAATCAAAAACAGTTTCTTCAAATTTCAGTTCTCCTTTGTCATTCTGGGCAGTACAAAAAAAAGAAAGCAAAAATATAGATGCAATAAACAAGATATATTTCATAGTTGAACTGCAATACTATGATTTTTTTGTCATATTTTCCACACAACACAATGCCTTAAAGCCATATATACTGAATTTTGTGTAAAAAATTATGAACTGTGCTGTAAACTCTAATCAATTCTTGTACTTTTGTGGTTCGCTTTATTTATGAAAAGATTAGATAAAAACGCTATTATTGGCTTTATATTGATTGGGGTAATTTTATTTACATACATGTATATCAACCGCCCTACAGAAGCTGAATTAGAAAAAAAACGTCAGGAAGCGCTGAAACAACAGCAGGAACAGCAAAAAAAACAACAACCCAAAGACACAATGGTTAAAAAAGACAATGCCGTTGTTTCGGACAGTCTTAAAAAAACAGAGCAACAGAGCAAATATGGTTTGCTTGCTCCATATTCACAGGGCAAATCCCGTATTGTTACCGTAGAAAACGAGGCTTTAAAACTCTCTTTTGATACCAAAGGTGCCAATATAGTACGGGCAGAACTGAAAAACTTCAAAACGTATTATGGTAAACCTTTGGTACTTTTTGAAGGAAATCAGAATAAGGTATATTGTAATTTCGCTATGACTAATGGTAATATCCTTAATACTGATGAACTGTATTTCTCTGTTCAGGGAGATACCGCCATGAAACTGTCCGGAGAAAAGCAGTCCAAAATTTCTTTTATTGCCAAAGTTGATGACAACAATTATATAGAACGAGTTTTTACCTTGCAGGGCAACTCTTACCTTGTAGGTATGGACATAAACATAAAAGGTATGAAAGAAGTATTGGGGAACAACAGTTATGAATTATTTTTTCAGACCCAGATGCTTGCCACAGAACGTCAAGAAGATATAGATGACAACCGTACCAACTCTGCATTATACTACAACTGGGCAGGTGATGTAGACCATCTCAGTTATACTTCCAAAGATTTAGAGAGTGAAACTCAAAATGGTTCAGTATATTGGGTTTCCCATAAAGCAAAGTATTTTTCTGCGGGACTGATTGCAGGTACGCCTACTTTAGGTATGAAAGTAGAAAGTTATGTTCCTCAAAACAATGACAAAATTATCAAAGGATATAGTTCACGCCTGAGCGTTGGATATACGCCTGGAGAAAACACACAGCATAAATTCAGGTTTTACTTCGGACCTAATGACTATCATCAACTTAAAGCCGTAGCTAAATCAGGTGCAGAAGGGTTTCACAAACAGTTAGGTTTAGGGTGGTTTATTTTCAAATATGTAAATATGTATCTTATCATTCCCTTGTTTAATTTATTTGAACTTATGGGAATTAACTATGGGATTAACATTATTTTACTTGCCATTTGTATACGCTTAATTTTACTACCTTTAAACTGGAAATCTTATATTTCTGGGGCAAAAATGCGTATTTTAGCACCACAGTTAGAACCTATCAAAGAAAAATATAAAGATGACCCTACCCGTCAGCAACAGGAAACGATGAAATTCTATCGTACTGCGGGCGTAAATCCGCTTGGGGGATGTCTGCCTTTGCTGTTACAGTTACCTATTCTATTTGCAGTATTACAGTTCTTCCCACAGGCAATCGAGTTCAGACAGCAAAGTTTCCTTTGGGCAAAAGACCTCTCCACTTATGACTCTATTTTAGATTTTGGATTTAAAGTTCCTTTCTACGGCGACCATGTGAGTTTATTTACCTTACTCATGACTGTTTCTACTATTTTTTATACCTACATGACCAATAAAACGCAGACCAACCCTCAGTACAAACAAATGATATGGATTTCTTACCTTATGCCCATTATCTTTCTGGGATACTTTAACAGTGTGTCTGCGGCACTTTCGTTTTACTATTTTGTAAGTACCACACTCTCTATCATTCAGCAAGAACTTATTAAACGCACCGTAGATGAAAAAAAATTGTTGGCAAAAATTCAGGCAAATCAACAAAAAGCCGCCAATAAACCCGAAGTAAAATCTGCTTTACAGCGTAAATTAGAAGAAATGCAAAAGAAACAGGCAGAAAAAGCCAAAGTAGTTAAAAATAAAAGAAAATAATTTGTAACCCCGTTTTTTACTTTTACGTATAGGGGTTTTATTGTGTCAAGTTATATTCTTGGAAAAGATGATTTTCGGTTCATAAAAACGTGAAAATCAAACATGTATAATCTGTTTTTTCTTTTTTATGTAAAATTATTCCAAATTTTACACAGCAATATTTGCATATTTACTATGCGTTTCGTACCTTTGTAATAACATAATAATCAAAGAAAGAGAGGTCGTTATGAAAGTTTATATTCTTGTACTGGTATTTTTATCTGCTGGCTTTACAGCAGTTAAGTCACAGCAGGTAGAAGCACAGCCACAACCTCTGCCACCTGCACAGCTTAAAGCAAAAAAAGAATTTGTAGACCTCAATGACGCACTCAAAACTCCCAAAGAAGTATATCGCTTAAATCTTGCCCATAAACCTTTTAACCCCAAACGTCTATATGAATTTCAGAATTTGCAGGAATTAGACATATCAGGTACAGAAATAGTAAAACTTACCTACATAGCACAACTTAAAAATTTACAGCAACTTTATGCAGATGAGTGTGCGATTACTAGTTTAGTAGGTATAGACGAACTGATAGGCATGGAAATACTTAGCCTTGCGGCAAACAATATAGAAGATTTAGAACCTCTCACACATCTTGTGTATCTTAAAAAACTGCATCTTAATTCCAATCAAATCAGTGATATTAACGCTCTCAACAACATGATGTATCTGGAAGACCTGAATATGAGTCATAATGTTATTACAAGCATATTTCCGATTGGCAACATGTCCCGCTTGAGAACACTTAATCTTGCTTACAATCAGATTGTGGACATTAGCATTTTATCTAAGCTCAAAGACTTAAAAGAACTGCATTTAGAAGGCAATCAGGATATAAAATCTTTTAGTGCGATTGAAGAACTTACTCAACTAGAACATTTATATTTGCCCCAAAGCCCAAAAATTACTTCTGAATGGATAAACAACCTTAAAAAGAAAATGCCTAAATGCAATATCCATGTAGTAGAGTCATAAAGTTATTTCATATACCACTACTTTGGTATCTGTAAGAATGTACATTCTTCGGACTGTCTGCTCATAGTCTTTGTTTTTCAGTCTTTCCAAAATATCCACAGGTTCAGTAATGTGAATATCTAAAACTGAGTTTAGCCCCTCTTTTATTTCCATTTTGCTTTCTTTTTTGTCTATTTGGCTGTAACAATATACTTCTTTATTAGAAGTGAGATAAAATATGTAAGGTTCGCTTACATAAAAACGGGTTAATTTATTATATGAAACAGGAATTGTATGCAAATACACTCCAAATACATCATATTTTTGGATGCATTTTTTTTGTTTGTCCCATACGTACACAAAATTGGCATTACTGACAATAATCTGTACAGGTTCTGATAAACTTCCTTTACCCCAGTCGTACCCTCCGAAAGTAGCTATAATCTCTCCTTTGCGGGATAGTTTGGTAACGCCAGGTATATTCTCGTCTATCAGGTAAATATCTCCGCTTATATTCTGAGCTATATCTGTGGGATTTTGTACTGGATATTCATTTTTGTTAAAATTAATTTCTTCCATATAACGAAGCCGTTCATTAAAAACAGCAATTCTCTGATTGCCATAATCCATTACCAATACTGCCTGACGGTTTTTGGCTATTATCCGCTTGGGTTTATTAAAACGTTCCTGTTCAAATCCCCTGCCCCCGATAGTCTGCGTGGTACAAGGCTTGACCTCTGTATTGATACGTGAAATCTGATGTGTTTGCGTATGGGAAAGGTATATGTTTCCCGAGTTATCAATTTCCAAATACGCCGCAGGATAAGGTATTTGCCATTCTGCAAGCTCTTTCAAAGACTGTGAATACCCATGCCCAAAAAACAGTAAAACCATCCAAAAAACAGATATAGTTTTCATATCTCTACGAAAATAACAAATTTGTCCTTCAAAAATGCATTTAATAGAAATTTTATGATAGACACATCGCATTCGTGAAATAACTACGCTCTTACTTTGAAATGAGAAAACAAAAGCAATAACACAATTTAGATGCAATTTTGCTATACTCACTACTCTAACCGTTCAAAGAAATATATGGTTTATGAAAATACTGGTTTTGTTTATGCCACCACTTTGGGTTTATAGAATTTGAGCAACAATACTTCCACAAGCAGAAAAAATAAAGTTAAAATCACAAACAATTTCCACAAATGCCTTCCCTGATTAGCTTCTTTAAGTTGTTGTGAAAGTTCTTTGGGATTTCCCTTAAAAAGAAAAGTATTTTTCCAGTTATATGATTTAAACATTTTTTCTAATTCATCAGCGTCATAATGTGCAAGGTTAGACTCTTTATCATCATAATTAAAACTGACATATCTTAGTATTTTATTCCCTTGCATCACCTGATAATTTCCTGCTGTATTCATATTATCCTGAATAGTTATTCGTATGCCATTGTTAACAGGTTCCTGTAAAGGGCTAATTTCAATATTGCCGTTTTTAAGTAATATAGGAGTTTTTTTATCCTGTACAGGCAGGTTTATACTTACAGATTGCCCGACAGAATAAAATCCGTCATATTGTACTGTTCCAGATATGGATAAAGCTGTGCGATAAACCAATGGTGCAAAAGTATTGTGTAGTACAAAATCTCCCCATGCGGGATTAGGGGCTACAGCAAAATAATACACTTTTCCTCCTTTGATATTATCCTGCTTTACCTGAACTTCGCTTAAAAAAGGCTGTCCGTTTCGTAAGGAAATAATTATGTTGTGAATGCTTTGTACAGACGGTCTGAAAGATACGTACTGCTTAATATCTGGTGATTCAATTTTACCTTGTTTGTCTTTTTCAAACACATTCGTAAAAAGCGGATGCTGAATATCAAATTCCTGAAATTTTTGATTTTGAACTTCTAATTTGGTAAAACTTCCTGCGCCTAAGTTCTGTGCAAATGTATTGTATTCGTTCCAGTCTGCATCTTTGGACGGAAAAAAAACTATTCCTTTGCCTGTAAGTGTGTATTGTTTAAGACTTTGAACAAGTCCTGTAGAAAAATGATGCATTCCTACAAGAAATACACCGTCATACTGTTCAAAATTCAGGGTTGAGGCTTCATTTTCATTGCGTACATCAAGTACAAAGGCTTTTTTGTTCTGCATACTTTCAAAAGCAATTTTGATGTAGTCTGCATTTTCATTGTTTCCTTTGACAAGCAGAATTTTTTTGCCTTCGGGTACGTAGAATGAAAAATACCGCTGATTATCAAAAGTTACGGGATAATCATTAAGCTGAAGTACTCCGTAGTGCCACCCTGATTCCTTGATAGTAAAATTAAAATTAAGTTCCTGACGGGTATCTGCACCAATGGAAAAAGTCTGTGTCCCTATTACTTTACCATCTAATTGTAAAGTAAGGGTCTGGTCCGCGAGGCTTTTATTGCCATAGTTACGGATATAGGTTTTAAGGCTTACAGGTTTATTGATTTCAATAATCTGAGTTAAAATCTGTACATTTTCTAGGGTAAGATTAGCAGGTGTATTTTTTGCTACGGGGATGCAATAAGTAGGATATTTGCCCAGATCACTTTTCTGTACAGAGTCTCCGAAAGTGGATTTCTGAAAATCACTTAGTACATAGATGCGTTTTTTAGCATACTTACCCTGCTGTAACCAGATATTGGCTTTGCTCATTACCTCCTGTAAAGTATATTGCGATGCCGTAGGTTTAATTTGGGGCAACATTTCTTTTATTTTCTGGCTTCGCACAAAGCTTTGACTATAACGGGCATTATCTATGGTGAGCAGACAGTATTCGTCACCAGCAATTTCGTTGTTGAGGATAGTCTGTACATAATTTTTGGCGTAGTTCAGCCATGTTCCATTTTCGTCTTGTGCCTGCATACTCATAGAATTGTCCAGAATAATTACCGAAGAGGTGTTGTCTGTAGGTAAATTTTGAGCGTTTATACTTGAAACAGAACGTTTTTTGTATACAGGGTTTGCAAAAGCCAATACCAGACATATTATTGCCAAGATGCGCATCAATAAGATAAGCCATTGCTTAATTTGAGTACTTCTTTTATTGATTTGCTGAATTTCTTGTAAAAAAGCAACATTAGAAAACAGTATCTTGCGCGGTTTACGAAAGTTAATCAGGTGTATAATAACAGGTATGGCTACTGCCAACAACCCCCATAACATTGCACCGTTAAGAAAAAACATATTTGCAAAGGTACATATAAAGCAAAAATCAATCACATCATTCACTTATTTTTGATGTAATTCTTTCAATAAAAATTTTCATTCATCAATATCACTATGTATAAAGCACAAGGGTGCATGTGTTAAAATACAAGCATAGTTTTTGCTGTTATAACAATTTTATTTCTTAACTTGCAACAAAAATGCGGTATCTGAAAAGAATAATGGTAATATATGCAGTTTTAACCTTGTTTTGGGCAAAGGTTTATGCGCAGTCATTACAGTTATCTTTTCAGAAACACCCTGCTGTATATTATCAGGGAGAAAGCATCAACTTTGAATTATTGGTTAAAAACAACAGTAGCGTACCGCAGAAAATCATAGCACCTACCCTAGGGGTAAATGTATGGGCAAAACTTATTCACTTAGGTACAAAACAATTAAGAGAATGCAAAGATATTGTTACTCCCAACTATAATACTCAAAGCATTCGCAAAATGGTTATGGAAAATATGGACAAATACGGTGTTATGCTTCCTACCAACAAATCCCTTTCTGTATGGATAGAAGTAAACTGGCAACTCGGTAATATACACACTGTTTTTAAGAATATCCCGCAGGCACAAAAAAATAGTTATGTGTATGTGCTGGAACCTGGAAAATATGAACTAGAAGTACAGTATCTGTTAGACAATAACCAGAATATGCTTACGATTACTGAGATTTTTGAAGTAAAACCACCGCACCATCATCAACAGTTTCAAGAGTATCTGCAAGTACTGAAACAAACCCTAACCTTATCCGATAATGAAAAAAATTATACTGCACTTACCCAATTTCTCAATAAATACCCCAGTTCTCCGTATAGCGATAATTTATTCTCTCTCCTGATAGATAGAGGTAATTTGCAAGATTTGGCTATTTCTGTTGTTCAATATACACAGTACTATTATCAGCGTGTAGAACACAGCAGAGATATTGCACTCATGAACCGTCTGGCTAATTTTCAGATTTTTTATGCGGCAACTAATTTTGCCAAAAAAGACAATACTTTTAATGAAACCGATTTTTATACACACTGCGCAAGACTGATGAAACTACATCATAACCCGTACTACCTGAACAATTTTTTACAAAATGGTAAATTACGGGGTATAAAAATATTTACCGAACTTGCACAAAAATTACAATAAGTTATGTTGTTTAGAAAATTAAAACTGACAGGATTGGTCATTTTAGTACTACTTTCTATGATAGGTGTATTTTTTATTGGTCAGAAAACAGGAGCAAAGAATGTAAGAACCTCATTCTTTACTCATATTGACATGGTAAAAGAAATTGCAGAACTCGGTACATTGGAAGTAAAAGGCGTTGCTAATGTAAATATTACCAACGTGAGCGAGGACGACTCATGGTTTAGCTTCATCAAAAAAACACTGATTGAAAAAACCATAAATCTGAGCATGCCTTACACCGCAAAATATGGAGTGGACATGCAGAGCAACGTGTTTAATATCACAGAAAAAGAAACTGAAATTGAAGTTACTCTTCCCCCTGCCCGGCTTATTTCTTTTGAAGCTCATTTAGACCAAAAACAAGGTATGATTCAAAAAGGATATTTTATTTTCCCTGATGAAAACGCTTTTAAGGAAGCAGAACAAAAACTTTATACAGAAAACAAGGCAAAATTAGAAACCAATAAAGAGTATCTTCAAAAAGCAGAAAATAAAGTAACAGAAATTATGCAAAAATACTTCAAGCCGTTTAATAAAACCGTAAAAGTTGTCTTTGTACAGAAATAACTATGGATACTTCCTCTAAAATACATACTTTACCTTCTTTGCTCGCAGAAATAAAACGCTGGCGATTAAAATCAGATGTTATTGTATTTACCAATGGCTGTTTTGATATTTTGCACTACGGGCATATAGATTATTTAGAAAAAGCCCGAAGTCTTGGCAATCGCCTGATTGTAGGACTAAATGCAGATGCCTCTGTACAACGATTGAAAGGAAAGCACAGACCCATTCAAAACGAAACTTCACGCAGTAGAGTATTAAGCTCGCTGCAATGTGTAGATGCTGTAATCATTTTTGAGGAGGATACACCCACAGAACTTATACGCCATATTCACCCAGATATTCTCGTCAAGGGAGGTGATTACAAAGTTGAGCAGGTTGCAGGCAGAGAATTTGCAGGAAAAGTAGAAATTATTCCCTTTGTAGAAGGATACTCTACCACAGCTATTGAAGAGAAAATAAGAAATACAGTTAAATAACTGATATTACGCAAATACAGGGTATTGAGTATCAATACTGAATGGTTTTTTGACAAGATATAAGTTATTTCTGTACATTTTGTAAACTGACTGACCATGAATTGCGTGAGGCATGCGTAGGGTATGCGCAAGCATAGTGCGAAACAAAGTGAAGCACCGTAGCAAAGCGTAGCCCGTAGCACGCCGACCTGAACCCTGAGCTTGCCGAAGGGTGAAGGACACGCCCAAAAATAAAAAATAAATCATTCAAAACTCATGGTTTATGCCTTTCTTTAAGTACCTGCTCTATGTCCTGCAAAGTAAGATTTTTAGCTTTAAGCAAGATTAAAAAATGATATAGCAAATCAGCGGCTTCATTTTTGAAAAGCTCTGTATGTTCATCTTTGGCTTCTATAATGAGTTCTATGGCTTCTTCACCTACTTTTTGTGCCACTTTATTGATGCCTTTCTGAAATAGTTTGTACGTGTAAGAGTCTGCATTTCTCGCTTGTACGCGCTGAGTAATAATATCTTGCAAATAATACAAAAATCCTGTATCAAAAGGTTCGTCAAAACAGCTGATTGTACCTCTGTGACAGGTAGGTCCCAGTGGTAATGCCTTGATAAGCAGTGTATCATTATCGCAGTCTAAATACATGTTGCTAACCATAAGAAAATGTCCCGAGGTTTCTCCTTTTGTCCAGATTCGGTTTTTGCTTCGGCTGAAAAAAGTTACTTTCTTTGTTTCTTGGGTTATCCGATAGGCTTCTTCGTTCATATAACCAAGCATAAGTACCTGTTGGGTAATTTCATGCTGTACAATAGCAGGAATAAGTCCGTTTTGTTTTTCAAAATCAATTTTTTGCATAACGTACAGGAATAGAATATTGGGATAAAAACGCTTTCAATTCAGGAATGGGAATAATTTTATTGTGGAATACGCTGGCGGCTAATGCGGCAGATGCTTTTGTATGAATAAAGACTTCTGCAAAATGTTCTTTTGTACCCGCTCCACCTGAAGCAATAACAGGAATACTCACGGTTTGAGTAATAGTTTTGAGTAAATCAAGTGCGAAACCTTTCTTTGCACCGTCATGGTCTATGGAAGTAAGTAAAATTTCTCCTGCTCCAAGTTCTTGTGCGGTTTTACACCATTCTTCGGTAATTAAATTCGTTTCTATTCTGCCCCCTGCAATAAACACCTTGTTTTTTTCATGAATATACTTTGTATCTATGGCAACTACTACACACTGACTGCCAAACTGTTTTGCAATTTCAGTTATCAAGTATGGGTTCTGCACTGCGGAAGAGTTGATACTGATTTTATCTGCTCCGCAATCAATAATGGCTTCTACATCTTGCACAGTACGAATACCTCCACCTACGGTAAAAGGAATTTGTATTACTTGTGCTACTTTTTTTACCCATTCCAGCAAAGTTTTGCGATTATCCTGTGTAGCAGTGATGTCTAAAAATACTAGTTCATCTGCCCCTTCCTGCATATATTGGTACGCAAGTTCCACAGGGTCGCCACTATCTTTGAGATTTTCAAACTGTACTCCTTTTACTACTCTACCTGCTTTAATATCCAAGCAGGGTATAATTCGTTTTTTAAGCATATTTTTCTAGATTTTTAAGGTTAATTTTACCCTCGTATAGAGCTTTGCCAATAATTACGCCTTCACAACCAATATCATAAAGTTTTTGCACATCTTTTTCGTCAGAAACGCCACCGCTGGCAATGATATTGAGAGCAGAAAAGTGCTGTATTAACTCTGCATAAAGTTGAACTGAGGGTCCTTGTAACATACCATCTCGGCTAATATCCGTACAAATAACGTATTTTATACCTGCTTTCTCGTAATTTTCTAAAAATGGAACGAGTTTTAACGTGGTTTTTTCTTGCCAACCCTGTACAGCAACACAGTTATCTTTAATATCTGCACTTAAAATAATTTTTTCACTGCCAAATTCCTGTAACCATTCCAAAAACAATTCAGGATTTTTGACTGCCAGAGAACCTATACTTACCTGATTAGCACCGCATTCTAATACTTTTTTAAGGTCAGTATAAGTTTTAACGCCTCCGCTAAAATCTACTTTGAGAGAGGTATAAGTGCATATCTGTTCCAAAACGGTATAATTGACTACATGCCGTGTTTTTGCCCCGTCCAAATCCACAAGGTGAAGATATCGTATGCCGTATGCTTCAAACATCTTGGCTACCTCTATTGGATTCTCGTTGTACACGGTTTTTTGAGCATAATCTCCTTGTGTTAAACGCACACATTTTCCATCTATAATATCAATGGCAGGAATAATTCTCATAAGGATAAAAAGTTTTGAATGATTTTTTTGCCATACTCGGCAGATTTTTCAGGATGAAACTGTACACCCCAGAAATTCTCTTTCTGAACCGCACAACAAAATTCAAGAATATACGTGCAAGTTGCACGGCAATACGGATTTTTTTCAGCATAATAGCTATGCACAAAGTAAAAGTCTGTACCTTGAGGAATATCTTTGAAAAGCATATTTTCGTTGTGCAGTGTTTCGTTCCAGCCCGTATGCGGAATAATATCTTCAGGTGGAAATTTTTTCACCTTTACAGGAATAATATTCAGGCATTCTGTATTACCTTCTTCCGTGTGCGTGCACATAACCTGCATACCTAGGCATATTCCCAAAAAAGGTTTTTCAAAATTTTGTATAAACGGTATCAGATTAAGTTCATGCAGTCTGTTCATGGCAAAAGAAGCATGTCCTACACCCGGAAACAAAATTTTATCGGCTTGCTGTAAGATTGTTATATCACTGGAAACCACAAACTCTGTGTTTAAGGAATGTAATACATTCGCAACCGAAGCAACATTTCCCGCACCATAATCCAAAATGGCTAACATGTATAACAGCTAAAAAATTATTAGAACAGCCTGCAAAGTAAAACAAAAAACAGTAAATAAGCATTTTTGAGCTAAATTCATTGAGGAGAAGTTCAAAACAGACTTTGTGAGTTAATTGTCCTGATGATTTTTTGTACAGGTACAGGAAAACCGAAGTTATTCAAATTGGTTACAGGAATCCATTGCCAATCTTGCTCTAAAATTGGAATATTGTGTTTTTCAGTTTTGTAATGAAGCCATGTAATATGAAGTACAAAATGTGTAAATACATGTTTTAAGTAGCCTTTCTGAATGTGGTCTGTGAGTAGTACAAAATAAGGTTGAGCATCTAATGTATTGGGAATTTCATACAAGTTTGCCCAGATACCTGTGCTTTTTCGTTTGCGAGCAAGTATTTCTCCGTATTCGTTCTGAATATAATAAAAAAAAGCAGTTTTTTCAGGTTTTTTCGGCTTTTTAGCTTTTACAGGTAATTTTTGGACAACATTGTGCAGGCAGGCATAGCAAATATCCTGCATGATGCAGTTTTTACAGTCAGGATTTTTGGGGATACATTGTATAGCTCCAAATTCCATCATAGCCTGATTGTGCAGAGCAGGGTTTTCTGTATTTAGAAGTGCGTCTGCATAATTCTGAAAAATTTTTTTATGTTTTATATCATCTTTAATTCCCAGCCATCTCGCTAGTACTCGCTGTACATTGCCATCTAGTACGGCTACGGGTTCACCAAAAGCAAAAGATGCAATAGCTGCCGCAGTATAATCGCCTATGCCTTTGAGTTGTTTTAATTTTTGAAAACTGTTCGGGAATATACCGTTTTCCTGCTGTACAAGATACTGAGCTGTATACAACATATTTTTGGCGCGGGAATAGTATCCTAATCCTTCCCATAATTTCATGACCTCGTCTTGTGGTGCGTTTGCTAAATCCTGCAAGGTGGGATATTTATCAACAAATTTTTGGTAATATGGCAATCCTTGCGCTACACGGGTTTGTTGTAAAATAATCTCTGAAATCCATATATGATAAGGACTTTGAGTATTTCGCCAGGGTAAATCCCGTTTGTGAGCTTGAAACCATGTTAGTAAGCGTTCCTGAAACTGTACATACATGATTTTAGTTATTTTGTGGAGGGATAAAAGTCAAGTTCCATACCATGAGAGATTTGTCATCGCTACATGAAACCAGGTTTTTGTCCCAAGAAAGTTTATTTACAGAAGTAAAATGGCATTGATTGCGCATGCGGTCTATTACTTTAAGAAGCATAAAATTGTGTGCGTCCCATATTTTAATAGTTTTGTCTGCACTGGCTGTTGCAAAATAATTTCCGTCGGGGCTGAATGCAATGTCATTTATAGCAAAGAGATGCGCCACAATATCCTGATGCAGAGAATAATTTTCTTTTATGTTCCATACTTTTAATCTTGCATCTCTGCTTCCTGAAAGTAAAAAATTACCACAAGGGGTAAATTTTACACAGAATACTGAATTTGTGTGTCCCTGCAAGACATGAAGAGGCTTGAAGTAGTTAACAATATCCAAAATGTAAATATTCTGGTCGCTACATGCTACTGCCAGATGCGTTTTATTCTGACAAACCGTTATACTGCGTATATTTTTAAGATTTGCATGCAGATTTGCTAAAGGAATGTGATACAGCAGTGTATAATCAAACAGGTTAAATATAGATATACAGCCATCTCCTGTACCTACAAAAGCCATATTAAGAGATATGTCTATTTCTATACAGAAGACAGGGCTTTGACTGACCTGAATCGCCTTGATATGCTGATGATTTTCTGTATCAATAATATGTATAATACCTTGCTTCTGTCCTATCCAAAGTTCATTTTTCTGTGGATTTTCGGCTATGGCATATATGGGAGCATTGGCTTGCGCAAGCACTTTGTCGCTCTCATAAACCTCTGTATTCCATCTTGCAAACCAACCTTCACCTGCACCAGAATATATAAACTTGCCATCTTTACTGTGCTTTATGGTGTATACACAGTCTTTATGACCTGTTAAATCAGTTATTTTTTCAACGATTACTTTTGTTCTTTCTATGGTTGTCATATTATTTTACTGCAATGACGGAAATTTCCACATTCACATCTTTGGGCAGTTTAGCTACCTGAACCGTTTCTCTTGCAGGAGGATTGTTTGGAAAATAATTGCCGTATACTTCATTTACCGTAGCAAAGTCGTCCATATTTTTAAGAAAAATAGTGCTTTTTACTACGTTTTCAAAGGACATACCTGCTTTTTTCAAAATACCTTCTAGGTTTTTCATTACCATTTGAGTTTCTGTTTTAATGTCATCTAGCACCAGTTGATTGTTCGCAGGATTGATAGCAATTTGTCCAGATACAAAAAGCATGTTGCCCACTTGTACCGCCTGACTGTACGGACCAATAGGTGCGGGAGATTTGTCTGTTAAAATAATGTTTTTTTCTGTTGTCATAGTTATTGATTTTGGAGGTTTGTTATTTTGTGCCAAAGTTAAACTTTTGTTGAATACTAACAGTAAAATAAATATAGCCATAGTTACCCCTGCACCGACCATTAAACCAAGAAAAAATTTCATAGTAGTTATATAAATTGAATGCAAAATTAGAGAATAATTTTTGAGTAACTAAATTTACTGTGTATTCAACGCTATAAATAAAAGTTTTGGGAAAAAAGTTCAGTTAATTCTTATTAAACTGTATTTTTGAAATATGAATACAGGCGTGTATTTTCCTTATGGTATAAGCAATTTTGAGATATTAACCCAAAATGACTACATATTTGTAGATAAAACCCAATTTATAGAAAAATTAGAACAAAGTAAAGAACGTTTGGTTTCTTACCTTCGCCCGCGCAAGTT
>CALIZB010000044.1 GCA_938028625.1 uncultured Bacteroidia bacterium
AAGCGCAACTAAAAAAATTAAAATTTGCGCGAAGCGCAAAATAAATATATTACATATATAGAGTTTTACTCTGCGCGAAGCTCAACTAAAGAAATCAAAATTTGCGCGAAGCGCAAATAAATAAATAAATAAATATATATATATATATATATAGACAGACAGTTTGCGCCAAGCGCAAACTAGAAAAATCAAAATTTGCGCGAAGCGCAAACTAGAAAAGAACTAAACAACTAAAAAGAACTAAAGAACTAAAGAACTAAAGAACTAAAAAGAAGTATAGAAAAATCAAAATTTTACACACACATAGTGCTTTGTTGTGAGTGCTTTGCGCATAGTGGTGTATCTCGCGCGACAAGTTATAACATGTTTACCAAATAATGTTTACACAAACATTGCATGATAATGGTTAAGCGCTTGTTAAACACTGTACAAGTTTGAACATGTTTCATATATTACGCAATCATAGCATGTATATATAAGTGTCTGTATGAAATAACCATTCATACACAACACTTCAACATGTCATCACCTGTACAACGACCAAACTCACTTGATATTGTACAACAAGCTATGGAAATGAACGAAATAAAACCATCTCCTCAAGACAAAGTAAGTACTATTTTCTTTGTATAATGCAAAATGCGCTTCGCCCACATTGTGTACACTTTTACTTTTTAAATGTATATTAGTGCTAATTATTGTCTTTTGTGTTTTATAGTGTCAAGACGATATGGATTTGAAGAATATGAAGATACCTCTATCACCCAACCGCTTCATTACATGCAGATTTGAAAACGAGCAGTACATGATTTATGTTGGAGAATATGGACCTAGTGGAGATTATCTGTCTGAAAGACACTTGTCGTTTACATTGACACAGTGGGCAACACTTGTAATGCTTTCCAAATGTATAGACAGTACCATATCAGATATAACCAATGGACTACGTGCAGAGACATTATTTCGCCATATAGGCAGTAATAAGCATGTATCTGTGTCTTACAAATATGGCGTTGATTTGAGACAGTTTTATTTTCTGTACAAGATAAATGACATACGTCCCAACAGAAAAGGTATTGCCCTTACTTTTAAACAATGGCATGAGTTAAAATTAGCGCTAAAGTTACTTCCTAAATATATACCTTCTATTGAAGATACGTCTGCATGTATTTTGAGAGATGACCATGCAAATCAAATTGGATACTGGAGTTGTAGAAATTGCAATCCTAACAGCTATTCTCTTGTTTAATGTGTATTACATGTGTTCTGCTTTGTGTAAGCTTTGCGCAAATCGCATTTACAAATAAAACATAAAACATAGTCACTAGTCTGTTTTTCTTTATTGTTGAAATTTTAAATTGTGTATTTTAACAATTCATTAATTATACAAATAGAACATAATAACAAAATAAATTCTTCTATAGCATGTTGTCATTTTCGATAGTCAGTTGTCAGGATTCATTGTAGGTTGTCAGATTTTGGGTGTGATTCTTTACCAGGGTGATCTTCTTGTCACCGTACCCATGTCCACCGTACCAATGTTTTCAACTGATACGTACGTCGCTCTTTCTGTAAAAACAAGAATAAATAAATGAGTACATAATTTATACAAAAACGTACAATAAACATTAGCACATTTAACAAATCATAAAGTCTACAAAGTGTATTTTACAAATAAAAAATTACAAATACTTACGTTCTATGTTCCATAGTGTTATACTGTCTTCGGAGATAGTCGTCGTAATACTGGGCTCGGGTGACGATCTGCTTTTTCTCCTTGGTTGTAGCGGTGTCACACACATTTCTGTTTCATCATCTTCTTCCTCTTCATAACCTATTGCCTCTTCAATGCTTCCTCCTGTAACAGTCTCCCTACGTCTAGTACTAACGTCCATACTTAATTTCTTCCTACGAGTATCCCAGCGCACTACTATCACGATAATTACGGCAATGACTATTAACGGTACGAGAGCTGTCGCAGTTATTTGTCCGTCTGTCCACCCCACGTGTACACTAAAACCACTCTCCGTAGTTGTTATAATAGCTGCTGTAGTCTGATGTTCTTGTATACCTTCTGTATAGCCGTTGATGATAGTCATGTTTTCAGTTGTAGTAGTAGTTAGTGTGTCCTGGCAGTCGTCAATTATCTCGAAAGGTACAATTTTCTTCAATGCGTTCAAGTCGATACAGATGTCAATAGGATTCCTTTTCATATACAGTGCTGCTAGTAGTTTCCATTCCTTCGGTATAAAGTCAGTAATACTAGTTATCTTGTTGTTGTTCAATATCAGTACCTTTGTCGATCGCTTTACTTCTGTAGTCATATCCGGTAGTCCAGCCAAGTTTTTTCCAGTGCAATCAACTAGTGATAAGTTCGGTAGACAATCACATCTATCGTCGGACGAACATGGTGTACATGTTGTCACATCAAATAGAAATAGCAAGAGAATCGAAATCAACATCATCATAGTCTTTTTGCGTATGCAATGAATAATGTATAATTACTCTCCATTATATATACACTGCTATACCGTGTATTTTCACACCTTACCATACATAGCTGTACACTTTTACAATTTACACATCAACCCAATTAAATGATCAAGCACCCCGCCTATAATCCACCAGCATGTGGTGTTTCTCTTAAATAGTTCAATACATCATCAATAAATATAATTACACCCTGCAGTGCACGCATCAAATAAATAAACGAGTGTACACACAGCGGGTGTTTTATGCAAGCCATACAATGCGCTCAACACTAGATGTGTGAAAGCTAACACGCATGCGCTTAGTGCGCGTGTAATGTCAATATATCGTACACATTAAATTAGACACTACGTTTTATATTCATTATTTATTTTATGCGCTTCGTGCTTTTATTTGTGAAATACACTTTGCACACTTTATAGTTTATAAATATGTAAATATACACTCAGTAGTCTATAAGAGGTATTCATCTCAAAGTAAAACACACACACACAATGGCTTTATTACCTTTCAAAGATTGTTCTTCACTACTACTGACAGGCAGTACGTCAAGTGGAAAGACGACGTGGGTATACAAACTGTTACAAAATATAGAAGCAATGTATGAAACTAAGCCTGATAAAATACTATACTGTTACGGAGTATGGCAACCAATATTTGATGAAATGGAGAAAATGTGTACATTACAGCAAGGATTACCATTGGATATAGAAAACTGGGAAACACAGAGTAAGCACAAACTAATAATAATTGACGACTTAATGGACAAGGTAGTGAGTTCATTAGATATGTCTTTACTTTTCACACAAGGCTGCCATCATAGGAATATAAGTGTAATTTTCATAAGTCAAAATATGTTCATACAAGGAAAATATGCAAGGACAATATCTCTAAATACGCAATACATGGTAATTTTCAAATCTATGCGCGATGTTTCACAGATAACTACACTAGGAAAACAATTATTTCCAGGGAGGTCAAAATTATTGACACAAGTATATGAAGATGTTATGAGACAACCATATAATTATTTAGTAATTGATAATTCACCTCATGCGAATCAGAAGTATAGATTAAGAACGCGTATTTTCCCCGGTGAAGATCCTATTGTATATGTACCTAAACAATAAGTACACTCATATGTTATAAGAGAGTGTTTGTAACACACACTCACTCTTAGAGTCGCTACATGTGCCAAGTGCATTTTGCATTTTACTAATAAAAGTGCAAACGACGCGAGTATACACAGTGCATATACTAAATGTCCTTAAGACAGTATGGATAAGAGACGCATGCTAACGTTTACAATAAGTGTTATTTATATAGCTGTCCTTATACTCTTTGTTTTATTTGGTGTTGGTGAAAAGGAATTACAACAATTGGATTACATTATTAATTTACCTCTACGGAATAACTCACAATAATGAAACCTGATGACGTATTATTGACGTTCTTAACTGGCGATGTCCCAGCGGAACAAAAGACTGTCGTTTTACAGAAATTAACTGACAAACAAGCTAAATTCATCTGCGAAATCGTTATTAATGTTATTTACCAAGTTATACCTATCACTCGAGGTTATAAGAGAAAGCTACGAACACATAAAACTTTATTGACAAATCTTACAAAGACTGACAAACGGAAGTATTTAATTGCGAAAAACCCTGCAACTTTAATTCTTGTATTTAATGCTGTAAAAAAGACGGTATGGAATTTCAGAAAATGATCCTTGTACCTATTGAAAAATATAATTATTGGACGAGAGTTATGCATGCACCTAAAGACGAAGAACAACAGATTTCTAACAACAGTAAGAATACACATACTAAACCACCCCCTGTAAAACGAAAAAAGAAACAACCAATCAAACAGACGAGATGGATAAAGTTAACAAGATGAGAATAAACATAAGCTGTGTGTAAACAAGATAAGATAATTCTTGTGTGTTCTACTTAAAGTGACAAGACCACAACACACTGTGTGTGTGTGT